>JAFMFB010000082.1 GCA_017856435.1 Burkholderiaceae bacterium | reverse complement strand
GCTTACATCACCTTGGCAATGGCCTGGCAGACGTGGTCGATGTTCTTGCTGTTGAGCGCTGCCACACACATGCGGCCGGTATCTGTGCCGTAGACACCGAACTCATTGCGCAAGCGCACCATCTGGTCTTTGGACAAGCCCGAGTAGGAGAACATGCCGATCTGCTCGGTGATGAAACTCATGTCCTGCTTGACGCCTGCCGCTTTGAGGCCTTCCACCAGCTTGCTGCGCATGAGCTTGATACGTTGGCGCATTTCGCCCAGCTCCTTTTCCCACAGGCTGCGCAGCTCAGGGTTGTTCAGCACAGCAGCCACCACCGCACCGCCGTGGGTGGGTGGGTTGCTGTAGTTGGTGCGGATCACAATCTTGAGCTGCGACAGCACGCGGTCGGCCTCGGCCTTGTTGGCGCACAGTACGCTCAGGCCACCCACCCGCTCGCCGTATAGGCTGAAGCTCTTGGAAAAACTGGTGGAGACAAAGAAGTCCATGCCCGAGGCGACAAACTTGCCGATCACCGCGCCGTCCTCGGCGATGCCGTGGCCAAAGCCCTGATAAGCCATGTCCAGAAACGCCACCAGCCCCTGGCTCTTGATGGCGGCAATCACCTGGTCCCACTGGGCGGCATTGATGTCGTAGCCGGTGGGGTTGTGGCAGCAGGCGTGCAGCAGGATCACCGTGCCGGCTGGGGCGGCCTGGATGTCTTGCAGCATGCCGGCAAAGTCAATGCCCCGCTTGGTGGCGTCGTAATAGCGGTAGCTTTCCACCTCAAAGCCGGCATTGGTGAATAGGGCGCGGTGGTTTTCCCAGCTGGGATCAGAAATCATCACCTTGGCTTTGGGGTTGAGCCTTCGGATGAAGTCAGCGCCAATCTTCAGGCCCCCGGTGCCGCCCAGGGTCTGTACCGTGGCGACCCGGCCGCTTTTCACGGGTTCGCTGTCGGCGCCAAACACCAGGCCTTTTACTGCAGCGTCATAGGCTGCAATGCCATCGATCGGCAGGTAGCCGCGGGCCGTGGGCTTGTCCATCATGGCCTTCTCGGCGGCCTGCACGCACTGCAGCAGGGGCAGCTTGCCGTTGTCGTCGAAATAGACGCCCACACCCAGGTTGACCTTGTTGGGGTTGGCGTCAGCAGCAAATTGCTCGTTCAGACCCAGAATAGGGTCGCGCGGTGCCATCTCGACGGCAGAGAACATGGACATGAAAGTTCCTTAGAGAAGTTGGATTGTTACCAGCAGACCAAGTCGGCCGCGCAGCGCGGCCAAATGGCGTATTCTTGACGGTTGCCCCGATTTTACCGGCCCCAGAAATCAGTTTTTCATGCAAGACCTATCAGCTCTCCCGCAGCAAGACACACAGGCAATGTTGCCGGGACAATTTGTCAGCTATCCCGGTTCGCCCTTCGAGTTGTACCAGCCCTATCCGCCGGCCGGCGATCAGCCCGAAGCGATCGTACAGTTGGTGCAGGGCGTGCTGGATGGTGAGGTGTTTCAGACCCTGCTGGGCGTGACCGGTTCAGGCAAGACCTTCACCATGGCCAATGTGATCGCCCGTCTGGGGCGGCCGGCCATTGTCTTTGCGCCCAACAAGACCCTGGCGGCCCAGCTCTACAGCGAGTTTCGCGAGTTCTTTCCCAAAAACGCGGTGGAGTATTTCGTCAGCTATTACGACTACTACCAGCCCGAGGCTTATGTGCCGCAGCGCGACCTATTTATCGAGAAGGATTCGGCGATCAACGAGCATATCGAGCAGATGCGTCTGTCCTGCACCAAGAGCCTGCTCGAGCGGCGCGATGTGGTGATCGTGGCCACCGTCTCGGCGATTTACGGCATTGGTGACCCCAGCAGCTACCACCGCATGGTGATGACCCTGCGCACTGGCGACCGCATCAACCAGCGTGATGTGATTGCCCAGCTGGTGCGCATGCAGTATGAGCGCAACGAGCTTGACTTCTCGCGCGGCAAGTTTCGGGTGCGGGGCGACACCATCGATGTGTTTCCGGCCGAGCACAGTGAAATGGCGCTGCGCATTGAATTGTTCGACGATGAGGTGGACAGCCTGCAGCTGTTTGATCCGCTCACCGGCCGGGTGCGGCAGAAAATCCCCCGCTTTACGGTCTACCCCAGCAGCCACTATGTGACTCCGCGCGAACAGGTGTTGAAGGCGGTGGAGGGCATCAAGGCTGAGCTGGTGCAGCGCTCGGCCGAGCTGGTGGCCATGGGCAAGCTGGTCGAGGCGCAACGGCTGGAACAGCGCACCCGCTTCGACCTGGAAATGCTGACCGAGGTTGGGCACTGCAAGGGCATCGAAAACTACTCGCGCCATTTGAGTGGCAGTGCGCCGGGCGAGCCGCCGCCCACCCTGACCGATTACCTGCCGCGCGATGCCCTGATGTTTCTTGACGAAAGCCATGTGCTGATTGGCCAGCTCGGAGGCATGTACAACGGCGACCGCGCCCGCAAGACCACGCTGGTGGAGTACGGCTTTCGCCTGCCCAGCGCGCTGGACAACCGGCCGCTCAAATTTGAGGAATTCCAGACCAAGATGCGGCAGGTGGTGTTTGTCTCGGCCACCCCAGGCGATTGGGAAAAGCAGCATGCTGGCGCGGTGGTGGAGCAACTGGTACGCCCCACCGGTCTGATCGATCCTGCGGTGGAGGTCCGCCCAGCCACCCACCAGGTGGACGATGTGCTGCAGGAGATCCGCCTGCGGGTGCAGCGCCATGAGCGGGTGCTGATCACCACGCTGACCAAGCGCATGGCCGAGCAATTGACCGATTACCTAAGCGACAACGGGGTCAAGGTGCGCTACCTGCACAGCGATGTCGATACGGTGGAGCGGGTGGAAATTCTGCGCGACTTGCGCCTGGGCAGCTTTGATGTGCTGGTGGGCATCAATCTGCTGCGTGAGGGTCTGGACATTCCCGAGGTGTCGCTGGTAGCCATTCTGGACGCCGACAAGGAAGGCTTTCTGCGCTCGGAGCGCTCGCTGATCCAGACCATCGGCCGCGCCGCCCGCAACCTCAACGGCATGGCCATCCTGTATGCCGATCGGGTGACGGATTCAATGGCCCGTGCCCTGGGCGAAACCGAGCGCCGCCGCGAGCGCCAGCAGGCCTTTAACCAGGCCCATGGCATCACCCCGCGCGCCATCGTCAAGCAGGTACGTGACCTGATCGACGGGGTCTACAGCGAGAAGGCCGGGCGCGAAGCTGAACGGCTGGAGCGCGAGATCCGGGAGCAGGCGAGGGTGGAAGAAATGAGCGAAAAAGACATTGCCCGCGAGATCAAGCGGCTGGAAAAGCAGATGCTCGAACATGCCCGCAACCTGGAGTTCGAGCAGGCCGCCCAGGCCCGCGACCAGTTGCATCTGCTGAAGCAGCGCGCTTTTGGCGCCCCGGGTGCTGACGCCCCGGCGCGGTCTGCTGGCTGATACCCCCACCCCTCTTGGGCTTATCCCGATTAAATCCGTAGGTTTTTGGTATACTTGAGCCGATTACTCGGATAAGGAGTCTGACATGCGCCTCACCACCAAAGGCCGCTTTGCGGTCACAGCCATGATTGACCTGGCCCTGCGCCAGGGCAGTGGTCCGGTGGCGCTGGCTGCGATCAGCCAGCGCCAGCAGATTTCCCTGTCCTATCTGGAGCAGTTGTTTGGCAAGTTGCGCCGCCATGATCTGGTTGAGTCCACCCGTGGACCCGGCGGGGGCTATTCCCTGGCCCGCCAGCCCGGCGACATTTCTGTGGCTGAAATCATTCTCTCGGTCGATGAGCCGCTGGATGCGACCCAGTGCGGGGGCAAGGAAAACTGCATGGGCGAGGCCGGCCGCTGCATGACGCATGACCTGTGGAGCAGTTTCAACCAGCACATGGTGGATTTTCTGGGGTCCATTACCCTGAAAAAGCTGGCCGACGATCAGCTTGCCAAGGGCGTGCAGATTACAGACAACCCTAGCGCCCGGCGCGCCATTCTGGCTGCTCCAGTGCTTCAACCGGTGCGCGTCAATGCACCCAATTCGGTGTTTGCCCTAGGAGACACCCTGGCCAAGTGAAAGCGCTGACTTGCCTGCCGGGCCAACAGCCTGAGCGCAGACGCCTCTGACCTTAGCGATGACTTTTTAGACTTTGTGAGCTGCCAATGGACTTAACCCCTCATTTCCCGATTTACATGGACTACGGTGCCACCACGCCCTGTGACCCCCGCGTGGTCGATGCCATGATCCCCTGGTTGCGTGAGCATTACGGCAACCCGGCCTCACGCAGTCATGCCTGGGGCTGGGAGGCCGAAGAGGCGGTGGAAACAGCCCGCCAGCAAGTGGCTGATTTGATTGGTGCTGACCCGCGTGAGATTGTCTGGACCTCCGGGGCCACCGAATCCAACAACCTGGCCATTAAGGGGGCCGCCCACTTCTACCAGACCAAGGGCAAGCACTTGATCACTGTCAAGACCGAGCACAAGGCAGTTCTTGATCCATGTCGAGAACTCGAGCGTCAGGGCTTTGACGTGACCTATATGGAGGTCCAGGAAGACGGCTTGCTTGATCTGGAACACCTCAAGGCGGCCATCCGACCCGACACCATCTTGATGAGTGTCATGTTTGTCAATAACGAGATTGGCGTCATTCAGGACATTCCTGCCATTGGTCGCATGTGCCGCGAAAAGGGCGTGCTGCTGCATGTGGACGCGGCCCAGGCCACCGGCAAGATCGAGATTGACCTCAAGACCCTGCCGGTTGACCTGATGAGCCTGGCTTCCCACAAGACTTATGGCCCCAAGGGCATTGGCGCCCTGTATGTGCGGCGCAAGCCACGCGTGCGGCTGGAGGCCCAGATGCACGGGGGAGGTCATGAGCGTGGCATGCGTTCGGGCACCTTGCCGACTCACCAGTGCGTGGGCATGGGCGAAGCCTTTCGCATCGCCAGGCTGGAAATGGCACAGGACTATGCCAAAGCCAAGGCGCTGCACCAGCGCCTGCTCGATGGCCTCCAGGGCATTGAGCAGGTCTTTGTCAACGGCAACCTGCAACAGCGCGTGCCGCACAACCTGAACATGAGCTTCAATTTTGTCGAGGGTGAGTCGCTGATGATGGGCATCAAGGGCCTGGCGGTCTCCAGCGGCTCGGCCTGCACCTCGGCCA
>JAFMFB010000081.1 GCA_017856435.1 Burkholderiaceae bacterium | reverse complement strand
CCGGCCCAGCCGTCCAGGAAACCGAGCTTGAACAGATAGTGCTTCCAGAAAGCCCACTTGGCGTGTAACAGGGCGCTCAACATGGTGATTTTCTTGTGCACGATCTTTTCCGCGCCCAGGCTGGAGTAGCGGTTGGCCTTGTGCATCACCTCGGCCATGTTCTTGAACGGGAACTGCCAGATGGCGTTCTGCAGCGTGCCGATGGGCTTGGCGCTGTGCAGCACATAGCCTTCGTGCACCGGCTTCAAGTCGTAGCTCAAGGCGCCCTTGCGAAAAAGCTGCGGCTGGCGAAAGTTGGGGTACCAGCCGGAGTGCTTGATCCAGCGGCCCATGAAAAAGTTGCGTCGAGGCACCCGCCAGACGTCCAGTGCATTTGGGTCATTGACGATGGCGCGTACCTCGGCCGCCACCTCGGGCGTGCAGCGTTCGTCGGCGTCGATACTGAAAATCCAATCATGCGAGCAGGCGGCGATGGCCTGATTGCGCAGGTTGCCAAAACCTTTGAACTCCACCTGCACCACGCGCGCGCCAAGTTGCTCTGCGATCTCCGCCGTTTTGTCGGTGCTGTTCGAATCGACCACGATGACTTCGTCGGCCCACTTCGCGCTTTCGATGGTGGCGGCCACCTTCTCGGCCTCGTTGTAGGCGATGATGTAGACGGAGATTTTGCTCATCGGGGTGGTAGTATTCAGCGCCTTGCAATGGCTCGCTATAACTGCGGGCGCGGCACACTAGTCTATTGCAAAAATGGCCAAGACCGACCTGATCACCGTTGTCATCACCACTTACAACCGTACCGATGCCCTGCTGGCGGTTCTGTTGGGCTTGACCCGGCAATTAGACCGATATTTTGAAGTGATCGTGGCCGATGACGGATCCAGGGATGACCAAAAAAAGCTGCTGCTTGATTCCCCCCTGGCCAAGGCGCTCAAGCTCACCCATGTCTGGCACCCGGATGTGGGCTTCACAGCCTCCAAGGTGCGTAACCGTGGCGTGGCGGCCGCGCGTGGCGACTACATCGTATTTCTCGACGGCGACTGCGTTCCAGAAGTGGACTTCATTGCCCGCCACCGTGCATTGGCACAGGAAGGATGCTTTGTCAATGGGAGCAGGGTGTTGTTGTCACAGTCATTCGCCCAACAGGTGATTACCGGGAAAGAATCTATCAATGCCCGATCTGCTGCCTATTGGCTTGTTCAGCGAGTAAAGGGATCTGCCAACAAGCTGTCGCACCTGATACGACTGCCGGATGGACCCTGGCGATTCCAACGCGAATTTAGCTGGAAGGGCATTCGAAGTTGCAATATGGGCGTCTGGAGAAAAGATTACGAACGGGTTGACGGCTTTGACGAGTCTTTTGTGGGCTGGGGCCATGAGGATGCAGACTTTGTACTGCGCTTGCACAACGCTGGGTTGATACGCAAAAACGGTTTCTGCGCTACCGAGGTCTTTCATTTATGGCACCCGGAGGCCGCTCGAAACAGCGAGTCGCAAAACGCACAAACAGTGCGTGAGAGAATGTCTTCTGGAATTGTTCGTGCTGCGCTGGGTTATTCGCAAGTGCGAATCAACGACGATGTGCAAATCACTCGCCTGGGATAATCAAGGAATGTTCAAGCGATTTTTTATCTATGTACTAAGCGGGCTAGCCTGCTGGCCTGCATGGGCTCAATTTCGAGTTGAGGTGTCTGGCGTCGGCCTGACCCAGGTGCCCGTGGCTGTGGCTCCGTTTCGCGGCGAGTTGGGTGCCCCGCAAAAGGTCGGCGCCATTGTTCAAGCTGATTTGCTTAGAAGCGGCCAGTTCCGCGCCATCGATGCTGCTGGCTCTGACCTTGACGAAAACAGCCGGCCCGACTTGTCGCCCTGGCGACAAAAAGGCGCCGATGCCCTGACGACTGGCAGTATTACCCGTTTGGCTGATGGCCGCTACGATGTTCGTTTCAGGCTATGGGATGTGGTGCGGGGCGGTGATCTCGGGGGCCAAAGTTTCGCCGTGCCTCAAGCTGACTTGCGCTTGGTGGCGCATCGCATTTCCGATTACATCTATGAAAAGCTGACTGGCGACAAGGGTATTTTTTCAACTCGAATTGCCTATGTCACCAAGGCTGGACAAAGGTACAACTTATGGATTGCCGATGCCGATGGTGAAAACGCCCAGGCGGCTCTGACCAGTCCAGAGCCCATCATCTCCCCAGCCTGGTCCCCAAACGGTACCCAACTGGCCTATGTCTCATTTGAGTCGCGCAAACCGGTGGTGTATGTGCATGACATATCCAGCGGCAAACGTAGGCTGCTGGCCAACTTCCGTGGAAGCAACAGTGCTCCGGCCTGGTCACCTGACGGCAATACGCTGGCAGTCACCTTAAGCCGTGATGGGGGTTCGCAGCTCTTTGCCTTGAATGCCAGTGGGGGAGAGCCACGCCGCCTGCAGTCTTCATCCAGTATTGATACCGAACCCGTGTTCTCCCCGGACGGATCCAGCATTTATTTTGTCAGCGATAGGGGTGGCAGCCCACAAATTTACAAAATGCCAGCATCGGGGGGGCAACCGTCCCGTGTCACCTTTAATGGAAACTACAACATCTCACCCACGCTAAGCCCGGACGGGCGCTGGCTGGCTTATATCTCCCGGATTGGTGGCGCTTTCAGGCTTCATGTCATGGAATTGAGCACTGGCAGCGTAACTGCGATTAGTGACACCTCAAGCGATGAGAGTCCAAGCTTTGCTCCCAATGGCCGTCTGATTGTCTACGCCACCCAGCAACAGGGTCGCGAGGCGCTGATGACCAGCACCGTTGATGGTCGGATCAAAGCTCGCCTGGCAGGACAAGGCGGCGATATCCGGGAGCCTGATTGGGGCCCATTTCAGAAGTGAACCAGCAGTAAGCCTGAAGTCGGCCAGAAATAGACCTTTGGCTTGTTAAAATATTCCATCAAATATAACTTTCCCCCCATGGGGCTCAAATCATGTCGTTTAAAAACATCCTGTTGTCTGGAATTATTGCCTTGCTGGTGTCTGCCTGTGGCTCTTCGGTCAAATTGGAAGATGTGCCGGTTGAAGATAGAACTGGCGCTGCTGCAAATCCTGCTCCTCTTCCTAAAGCCGAATCGACTGTCAGCAGCCAGACGACTGTGGCTCCCGTCAAACTCGATCAAACCAAGCCTGGCCAAGGCCCTTCAGGGGTGGACCATACCATTTACTTCGACTACAACAGCTTTGTTATCAAGCCTGCGGCTCAAACTGTTGTTGAAGCGCATGCTCGCTTTCTTAAATCCAACACCAGCCGCAAGCTGAACATCGAAGGCCATACCGATGAGCGAGGTGGCCGTGAGTACAACCTGGCACTGGGCCAAAAACGGGCTGAAGCGGTCCGTCGTGCACTCTCCCTGCTGGGTGTAACTGACAGCCAGATGGAGGCAGTCAGTTTTGGTAAAGAAAAACCGGCTGTTACAGGAAGTGATGAGGATGCCTGGGCCAAAAATCGTCGTGCTGAGCTGACCTACCGCTAAAAACTCACATCGGCTTTTAATGAAGTTGCTATTTAACTGCATTTGCGGGGTATGTATTGCCCTGATGGCTCTGTCGTCGCAGGCTGCCTTGTTTGAGGATGAAGACGCCCGTCGTGCGATTCTTGAGCTTCGTCAGCGGATGGACGATCACCGCAAGCGCTTGGATTCGCAGCGCCAGCTCATCGAAGACCAAAAACTGGATGCAGAAAAATCCAGCGGTCGTTCCAGTGAAGACAGTGCACAGTTCAGGCGTAGCTTGCTTGAATTGCAAAACCAGATTGAACTGCTTCAAAGTGAGCTGGCCAAGATGCGTGGCAGCAATGAGCAACTGGCCAAAGATCTTGCTGAGGTGCAGCGCCTGCAAAAGGACACCACCCAAGGCGTCGAAGAGCGTTTGCGTAGGTTCGAGCCCATCAAAGTGTCTGTGGATGGCCGTGAATTCATGGCCGAACAAGCTGAAAAGCGGGACTTTGAGGCTGCTCTGGCTATTTTTCGAAAGGGGGAGTTCGCCAATGCGCAGATGGCGTTTGCCGACTTCATCCGTCGCTATAACCTGAGCGGCTATGTGCCGTCAGCTTTTTTCTGGCTAGGCAATGCACAATACGCGACCCGCAACTACAAGGAAGCGATGCAGAATTTCAGGACCCTGCTCACTCGGGCACCTGATCATCTGAGGGCGCCTGAGGCAGTCCTTTCAATCGCCAATTGCCAGGTTGAACTCAAGGATATCAAGGGCGCTCGGAAAACCCTGGAAGACTTGATCAAGGCATATCCAGAGTCTGAAGCCGCTGTCACCTCCAAAGAAAGATTGACTCGCCTTAAATAGGGTGTTTTCGTATGCCGACATCCTAAAATTGCAGGATGTCTCAAACCAGTTCAGCTACCCAGACCACCGAACGACGCTTTGGTGGGTTGCGGCGTCTTTATGGCGTCGATGGCGCTCAGGCTCTGCAGCGATCCCATGTGGCCGTCATCGGACTAGGTGGGGTAGGTTCCTGGGCTGCGGAGGCCTTGGCCAGGAGCGGGGTTGGTCAGCTGACCCTGATCGACTTGGACCATGTCGCGGAATCCAACATCAATCGACAGATCCTGGCGGTTGAAGATAGTCTGGGCCAAGCCAAGGTGCTGGCCATGCGGGACCGTATTGCTCAGATCAATCCTGACTGCAATGTTCACTGTGTTGAAGATTTTGTCAGTCATGAGAACTGGCCAGCAGTGTTACCCAACGGTATCGAGGCGGTGATTGATGCCTGCGATCAGGTCAAGGCAAAGACTGTCATGGCTGCCTGGGCAAGAAAAAGCAAAGTGCTGTTTATCAGCGTTGGGGCAGCAGGCGGAAAACTTCAGGCTCAAAACGCTGACATTGCCGATCTCTCAGATGTAACCCATGACCCTTTGCTGGCGCAGGTTCGGTACCGCCTACGCAAGGAGCATGCAGCGCCCCGAGAAGGTAAAAAGATTGGGTTGACCTGCGTTTTCAGCCGAGAAACTGTGCGCGCGCCCGATGCATCCTGCTCGCTTGAAAACGATGGCTCACTGAACTGCAGCGGGTTTGGCTCGCTGGTGACGGTCACTGCTACTTTTGGACTCTATGCCGCCGGCTGGGTCATCAATCGCCTGGCCCAGGGCCAGA
>JAFMFB010000080.1 GCA_017856435.1 Burkholderiaceae bacterium | reverse complement strand
GTGGTGGTACGCATAATCCGTTGGTGCGGGGTTCGACTCCCCGGGGGCCCACCAAAAAACTTCCACCTTGTAATCAACAGACGACCTGAGGTCGCAGGTGGTGGCTCCGTATTTGGTCAGCGCTTAGAACCAGCGCAGCGCCATCAGGGCCAAGTCGGGGAAGAAAATGAGGATGCCCACAGCGATCATTCACTTAACCAAACAGCAGGCTGTGGAGTTTTCAAGTTAAAGGATTCGGGCCAATGCGGTGGCGCCCGGGCCGGTTGAGACCGCGATGGCGAAACAAGTGCATTCCGAGGAAATACGTGCCGACTATCACAATGCTGTGCCTCTGGCCCGCTACGGACTGGAGGAGGAGATCGCAGCGACCATCGGTTTCTTATGCAGCAAAAACGCCAGCTACATCACCGGACAAGTGATTGCAGCCGATGGCGGCTTTGAGGCGGCCGGGGTTGGCTTGCCGACCTTTAGAAAGCAATTTGCCGGCTGAGCTTCATGCTTAGGCTATTTAACTGGCTATCGAACGATATGCCAGTTAATAGATTCATGGGAGCTTCTTCAAAGGTGGTTTGTATCCAAGATATTTTTTTGGTTTTGCTAAACAGCTAAAACAACTCCCGTCTGGGCACAGATGGTAATCTTCAGTCAATTATTGACTATGAGCTGGTTAGCCCGCCTTAACCTTGAATACAGCCTGAAGGCTGGACGAAGTGTGGCTCGTTTTTCGCACGATGGGCCGTTGCGCGTATTGCAAAGCCTCTACCCAGAAGGTAATACGGTTTGCCACAATGTTCTGGTTCACCCGCCCAGTGGTCTGGTCGGTGGGGATACTTTAGATATCCAGGTCACAGTGGGCAGCGGCAGCCATGCACTGGTGACAACCCCGGGAGCGACACGTTTTTACAGAAGTGAAGCTGGGCTGGCAACCCAGCAGGTATCTGCCCTGGTTGAGGATGATGCCCGCCTGGAATGGCTGCCCCAAGAAGCCCTAGCCTATAGTGGTTGCGATGCAATAAACAGGGCTCGTTTTGTGCTTGCACCTAAGGCAGAACTCTTGACCTGGGACATAACCGCGCTTGGGCTGCCCCACTCACAGCAGCCCTTTGTTGCAGGACGCTTCCAGCAGCATCTGGAGGTGACTGGAATATGGCTAGAGCGTGGAATGATAGACGCGCAGGACCTTCGGCTGATGAACAGCCCACCCGGTCTAGCGGGACAACGATGCATTGCAACACTGGTTTTTGCAGCTGGCAGCCCGATTGCGCCTGACCGTGCCAATACAGCGCTTGACGAAGTACGTGCCACTTTGGAGGCGAGCCCCCTACGCCTACGGTCTGGAGTCACTCAACCTAATCCGCAGGTCTTGGTGCTTCGTGTGTTGACGCCGGTGGTTGAGCCTGCTATCCAGCTGATGCGGTCGGTGTGGGCTTCTTGGCGACAAACCTTGTGGTCGTTGCCGGGTACGGTGCCGCGGCTATGGAATCTCTGATCAGATTGCCACAAGCTGATGAATATTTTTTGCCTTCATTTCGCTTCCCAAGCCGCTTGCGATCACAGCACCGTTTTGCGTGACACCGAGGTCCAGCAGGCAAAGATGACAGACACTTTGTCCTGACCCAGCAGCTGCTTTGTTTTCTCTGCAAACAGAGGCCAGTTTGAGGCTGGATCGACCACCACGGGCTCGAGTTTTTTCCCAAGACGCCGCCTTTGGCGTTGATTTCATCAATCGCCATCAGCACGCTGTCATTCAGTACAGTTTCAGAAATGGCCATGGTGCCAGACAAGCTGTGCAGCACGCCAACTTTAATGGTGTCAGTCGCTTAAGCATGCGGCACAACAGCCAATGTTCCCAAAGACAGCGAAACTGCGGCTCCAATGGTTTTGAGATTTGCTCTACGGTTCATCATGGGTTCTCTCCAAAATTGTTTAGGGCGCGAGCACCGGATGGTGTCGCTGAAGCCTGTCATACAAACCCTGTGCCAACTGTTTTATCTTTTTGACTTAACCCATTTGGCTTTAGAGGGAGCAAAACTTAATTCACAATGCATCAAAATGGTCAGAAAACAAATTCATGCACTATTTTGGTGTGGCTGGAGAGTGAGTATCGGACCACCAAGTAGGCTTTCACTCACTAAATCTGTGCGCAACTTCGCTTAGTTGATGAAATGCGCAGCACCGAATATCAAGGCATGCAAGTTGCGTGGAGAATATCAATATGGAACTCACACCACGAGAAAAAGACAAGCTGCTGATCTTTACTGCCGCCCTGTTGGCTGAGCGAAGAAAAGCGCGTGGACTCAAGCTCAACTACCCAGAGGCGGTTGCCCTCATCAGCGCTGCTGTAATGGAAGGTGCTCGCGACGGCAAGACAGTGGCTCAACTTATGAGTGAGGGACGTAATGTTCTGTCGCGCGACGAGGTCTTGGAGGGTGTGCCAGACATGATTTCAGACATACAGGTTGAGGCCACGTTCCCCGACGGTACCAAACTGGTTACGGTACATCAGCCGATTGTGTAAATTGTTGCAGCTAATCCAACTGTTCTCCCCTCAACCCAATGAAGTTAATCGCATGGATCGAATGATTTTTATGACCCTGATGCCTATGATTGCCCAGGCCCATGAGGGCCACGGCATGGAAGGCGCTTCGCATTACCACGCCACCGACACTCTTGGTTTTGTGGTGTTTCTGTTTATGGTTGCCTTGCTCTGGTGGTTCAGCGGGCGTGGTAAGTAAGCCCCTGCAGCCAGCAAGATGCACATTGAAAGGCCACTCATGATTCCAGGTGAACTTTTCATCGTCGACGGTGAGCATGAGCTCAATCCGGGACGGCGCTCGGCGACACTGCTGGTAAAAAATGTCAGCGACCGGCCCGTTCAGGTGGGTTCCCACTATCACTTTGCCGAAACCAATGCAGCGCTGGACTTTGACCGCAAGGCCGCTCATGGAATGCGGTTGAATGTCGCCGCTGGCACTGCAGTGCGTTTCGAGCCCGGGCAGCAGCGTACCGTGGAGTTGGTGGATTACGCCGGTGACCGCGTGATTTACGGGTTCCGTGGTCTGACGCAGGGAAAGCTTTGACATGGCTACTATCGGAAAACGTGCGTATGCAGAAATGTACGGCCCCACGGTAGGTGACCGGGTCCGGCTGGCCGATACCAATCTGGTGATCGAGGTCGAAAAGGACTTCACCCTGCAGGCTGGCGGGTACGGTGAAGAGGTGAAGTTTGGTGGAGGCAAGACTATTCGTGACGGCATGTCGCAATCGCAGAGAACCCAAGCTGACGGCGCCATGGACTGTGTACTGACCAACGCACTTATCATCGACCATTGGGGTATTGTCAAGGCCGACATTGGTCTGGTGGGTAACCGTATTGCAGCAATCGGTAAGGCAGGCAACCCGGACACGCAACCCGGCGTTGACATCGTGATCGGACCCGGGACCGAGATCATCAGCTGCGAGGGCATGATCGTAACGGCAGGTGGTATTGACTCGCACATCCACTTTATTGCTCCGCAGCAGATCGATGAAGCGCTGGCAAGTGGTGTAACCACCATGCTGGGGGGTGGAACCGGACCGGCCACTGGAACCTTTGCCACCACATGCACGCCTGGCCCCTGGAACATCGAGCGCATGATGCAGGCGGCTGACGCCTTTCCAATGAACCTGGGTTTTCTGGGCAAAGGTAACGCCTCCCTGCCAGATGGCCTGCGTGAGCAAATCAGCGCTGGCGCCATTGGCCTCAAACTGCACGAGGATTGGGGGACGACGCCTGCAGCGATCGACAACTGTCTGAGCGTTGCCGAAGAGACCGATACGCAGGTCGCGATCCACACCGACACACTCAACGAGTCGGGCTTTGTAGAAGACACGATAGCTGCGTTCAAGGGGCGCACTATCCACACCTTTCACACCGAAGGCGCGGGCGGGGGGCATGCACCAGATATTCTGAAGGTGGTGGGCGAGACCAATGTGCTGCCGTCATCGACCAACCCCACGCGTCCCTTCACCATCAACACGCTGGATGAACATGTGGACATGCTGATGGTCTGCCACCACCTGGACCCTGGCATTGCCGAAGACCTGGCTTTTGCTGAAAGCCGGATTCGCAAAGAAACTATTGCAGCTGAGGACATATTGCACGACTTGGGTGCTATCAGCATGATGAGCAGTGACAGCCAGGCCATGGGCCGCGTGGGTGAAGTGATCATCCGTACTTGGCAGACCGCGCACAAGATGAAAGCCCAGCGTGGCCAACTGCCTGGCGACAACGATCGCCACGACAATGCACGGGTTAAGCGTTACTTCGCCAAGTACACCATCAACCCAGCTATAGCGCATGGAATAAGCCACGAAGTAGGCAGCATCGAGGTGGGTAAATGGGCCGATCTGGTGGTGTGGAAACCCGCCTTCTTTGGGATCAAGCCCTTCATTGTGATGAAAGGAGGCTTCATTGCGCTGGCCGCCATGGGCGACCCCAATGCTTCCATTCCCACGCCCCAGCCGGTGCACTACCGACCCATGTTCGGCAGCTTTGGGGGCGCGCTGTCCAAGGGCTCGCTAACCTTTGTGTCACAAGCTGGTTTGCAGTCGGGCATCGGTGGGCGTTATGGTCTGAGCAAGCCACTCAGTGCTGTGAAGAATATTCGTAGCAGGCAAAAGCGGGATATGGTTCACAATGACTATACCCCCTATATGGAAGTTGACCCGCAGACCTACAGCGTGCGCGCTGACGGTGTCCTGCTAACCTGCGAACCGGTGTCCAGCCTGCCGATGACCCAACGATACTTCTTGTTCTGATGCTGATTTGTTCCAAACGCCTGCCCCAGGGCAATGGTCTTGCCAAAGTGCTGGTGCAACGTGCTGCCAGTATCACCCTGGATTGGGATACGCGTCAGAAAAGCCGTTTTGATGCCATCGACAGCATGGGTCGCCAGCTGGGAGTGTTTCTGCCCCGTGGCACGGTGGTACGTGGCGGTGATGTGTTGGTGGCTGAAGATGGTTCGCTGGTGCGGGTTCTAGCCGCGCCGCAGAGAGTGTTGCACATTACTGTATCTTCCGGAATCGGTACGGCGTTTGACCTGATGCGGGCAGCCTACCACTTGGGCAATCGTCATGTGCCCATCGAGCTGCGGGTTGATCACCTCAAGATTGAACCCGACCATGTTCTGGCGGAGCTGCTGCAGTCCATGCACATGACAGTGTCCGAGGTGCAGGAACCGTTTGAGCCCGAAGGCGGCGCCTATGGGGACAGCGCGCTCCTGGGG
>JAFMFB010000079.1 GCA_017856435.1 Burkholderiaceae bacterium | reverse complement strand
GGTAGCCACTGGACAATAGTTTCAACTTAGTCCAACTGGCCTTCACGAAAGTCGGAGCGATTCACGTCATCTTCAGGTCGAAGGGACATGAAGCTCCCAAGCCGTACTGACTAGTTACCTTCTCGCCGCTCAGTGCGAAAGGATCTTGTTAAGAAACTCGCGGGTGCGGGGTTGGCGGTTTTCGGGACGCTCGAAGAACTCGTCCTTGGAGCAGTCTTCGACGATTTTTCCCATGTCCATAAAGATCACGCGATCAGAGACCTTGCGGGCAAATCCCATCTCATGGGTGACCACCATCATCGTCATGCCTTCTTTGGCCAGAGAGACCATCACATCAAGCACCTCGTTGACCATTTCTGGGTCGAGTGCTGATGTAGGCTCGTCAAACAGCATTGCCGTCGGATCCATGCACAGAGCTCGCGCAATCGCCACGCGCTGTTGCTGCCCTCCTGAGAGTTGCCCCGGAAATTTTTCGGCATGAGCGGTAAGGTCAACCCGATTCAGGAGCTTGCGCGCTTTATCGTCGGCCTCTTCCTGCGAGCGGCCCAGTACCTTGACCTGACCCAGGCTGAGGTTTTGCATCACCGACAAATGCGGGAAGAGTTCGAAATGCTGAAAAACCATGCCGATTTGTGAGCGCAATTTAGGCAGGTTAGTTTTGGGGCTGCCCACCGACACGCCGTTGAAGAAGAGCTCGCCTTTTTGAAAGGGCTCAAGGCCGTTGGCGCATTTGATGAGTGTCGACTTGCCCGATCCCGATGGGCCGCAGACGACAACAACCTCACCTTTTGAAACCTGGGTGGTACAGCTGTCGAGTACCTGAAAACTGCCGTACCACTTGCTGACATTTTTAAACTCAATCATGGTCTGGGTCTTGGTTGGTTAGCGCACAATGGAAATTCGGGCCTGAAGCTTTCGCACATACATCGATGCGGTGAAGCAGATGACGAAATAGACCAGCGCGGCAAAGGTGTACATCTCAACCAGCCGGTGGTCCCGATTGGCCACCTTGGAGGCTGCACCCAGGAAGTCGGTGCTCGATATCACGTAGACAAGCGAGGTGTCTTGAAACAGGATGATGGTTTGCGTCAACAACACTGGCAGCATGTTGCGAAACGCCTGCGGTAAAACGATGTACGACATGGTCTGGCGGTAGTTCAGGCCCAGGGCGTAGCCGGCGCCCATTTGTCCTTTAGGAATGGACTGGATGCCTGCTCGCATGATCTCGCAGAAAAAAGCTGCTTCGAACATGGTGAAAGTGATCAGGGCACTGGAGAAGGCGCCGACTTTCATCGGCTGATTGCTGCCAGAGAGCCAGCCTCCGATGTACGGAACCAGAAAAAAGAACCAGAAGATCACCAGCACTAAAGGCAGTGAGCGCATGGTGTTGACATAGGTGCCAGCTACCATGTTGAATGTGCGGTACGAGGACAGTCGCATCAGGGCCAGTAGAGTGCCCAGAACGATGCCCAAGCCGGTGGCAAGCAGGGTGAGAGTCACCGAGAAAGTCATACCTTCCCGGAATAGGTAGACCCATGACCGCTCGATGACATCAAAGTCGAAGTCGTATCCCATGCTCAGTGCCCCGCTGTCACTGTATGAGTCTGGGCGCCAATGAACCCGGGGACCCTCACTTTGCGCTCCACCTGACGCATGGCCAGCACCACCAACAGGTTGACGATCAGGTAGATGACAGTGGCCGAGGCAAAGGCTTCAAAGACCTGGAAAGTGAACTCCTGCATCGCGCGGGTTCGCGCGGTCAGCTCCATCAGGCCAATGGTCAGGGCCAGCGAGCTGTTTTTGATGGTATTGAGAAACTCTGAGGTCAGTGGCGGCAGGATGATGCGAAACACCATCGGCAGCAGAACATAGCGATAGGTTTGTGTCCGGCTCAGGCCAATCGCAAGACCAGCCATTTGCTGTCCGCGCGGCAAGGACTGTATCCCGGAGCGCACCTGTTCAGCCACACGCACTGACATGAAGGTTCCAAGACAAAGAACAGCAGGTACCAGCGAGCCCCACGGCGGCGGCATGGCCTTGATGGCGTTACCCGTGTCCCGGGGCACCAGCTCCGGCAGCACGAAGTACCACAAGAACATCTGCACCAGAAGCGGCACGTTTCTGAAGAGCTCGGTGTAGGCCAAGCAGACCCTCTCGACACCCTTGTGGCCCGTGGTGCGCAGGGTTCCGACCAGCACGCCAAGCAGCAAGGCCAACGACCACGCCAGAAGCGCGGTGATCATGGTCCAGCCTAGCCCGCCGAACAGGTATTGCAGGTAGTTTCCTGACGCACCTGGCTCCAGCTCGAAGAAGATGCCCCAGTTCCAGTTGTAGTTCACTCTCACTCACCTTTTAGAAGTGGTGTTGCGCTTGATTAAAGCAAAAAAAGGGGGAAGCCCCCCTTTTTTTGCAGCAGTAGTCGCCTACTTGTACACCGCTGGGTCGGGGGAATCGGTCGGGCTGGCGATCACTTTTTTGAGATTGGCACTCATGGGAACGTTCATGGTGATGCCCTTGGGAGGTATCGGTTTCATGAACCATTTGTCATAAATGCTGTTGATGCCGCCGGAGGTCATCAGGCCCGAGATCACGCCGTCAGCCAGCTTTTTAAACTTGGGATCGTCTTTGCGAACCATGATGCCATAAGGCTCCACTGACAGAGCTTCGCCAGAAATTTCATAGTCGCCCGGAGCCTTGGAATTGGCAACCAGGCCGGCCAGCAAGATGTCATCCATGGCGAAGGCAGCAGCGCGGCCGGTTTCCACCATCAGGAAAGACTCGGCATGGCCGTTGGCCGACACGATGCTGATGCCAAGGTTCTGGCTAGCGTTCATCTCGGTTACGCCTTTGATGTTGGTGCTGCCTGCGGTGGACACCAAGGTCTTGCCTTTCAGGTCAGCGAGTTTTTTGATCCCAGAGTTTTTCTTGTAGACCAGGCGGTTGGCAGTGACGAACGTGGTGGGCAGGTAAGACACCTGTTTCTGGCGATCGGCGTTGTTGGTGGTAGAGCCACATTCAATATCGACCGTGCCGTTGGCCAGCAGTGGAATGCGATTGGCTGAGGTGACCAGCTGGTATTTGATTTCCATGTTGGGCAGGTTCAATTCTTTCTTCACCGCTTCGGCAACCTTCATGCACAAGTCCATGGAGTAGCCGATGGGCTGCTGCTTGTCGTCGTAGTAAGACAGGGGGATCGACGCATCACGATGGCCGATGGTGAAAACGCCGGACTGCTTGACCTTGTCCAAGGTGTTTGCAGAAGCACTGACAACAATGCTCAAAGCCGCAATGGCGGCGGCGATAACAGATACTTTTTTAATGTACAAAGTGCTTCTCCTGGTAAAGAGTTAATAAGAATTGGCGGCAAATCATAAAGGATTTGCGCTGAGCCCATGATTCAGCATGCCCGGAGCCACGAGGCCGCCACCCGATGAAAGGCTGGCAGATTTTAGTGGGCTTCAAGGACTAAAAAGAGGCGGACTGAGCTTGGGTATTCGGCCAGGGCCGCTTGAAGTCTCTACTTCTGGTTCCCTTGCAAAAGGGGGGGGTTACCCCGGAGCGGGGCTAACGGGCTGCCGAATTGAAAAAGCCAGCTTGCGCTGGCTCGTTTCATTGGTCAAGAAATTAATCAATAGCTTTTACGACGCGAGTCGCCGTAGCCACCGCCATAACCACCGCTTCGCGGTGCACGTGCTTCCATCGGACGGGCGATATTCACGGTCAAGTCACGACCACCCATGTTCTTGCCGTTCAGGCCTCGGATTGCTGCTTCGGCTTCCTCGCTGCTGGACATTTCGACAAAAGCAAAGCCTTTGGACCGACCTGTGTCACGTTCCATCATCACCTTGGCCGACTGGACATGGCCAAAGGCAGAAAATTGTTGTTGCAAATCGTCGTCTCGAACCGAATAGGAGAGGTTGCCGACATAAAGTTTGTTACTCATTTTGGAGTCTTTCAGAAAAACGCCCTGCTAAAAATTGGGCGCAGGTTAAAAAAAGTTGGTTAAAGGAATTTAGCGCTTATCGCTTATGTTTGGGCGCTGGAGAACCAGCACTGTGTGGCTGGCGGTTTTCGATATGACGGAAGGTGATGCGTCCCTTGGTCAGGTCGTAAGGCGACATTTCCAGAGTGACGTTGTCTCCAGCCAAAATTCGAATTTTGTGCTTGCGCATCTTGCCGCCTGTGTAGGCGATCAACTGGTGGCCATTTTCCAAGGTCACGCGATAACGGGTATCAGGCAGCATTTCATCCACCTTACCCCGCATCTCGATCAGTTCTTCTTTAGCCATTGGGCCTCCTTGTATTGAATGGTTAAATCATTGAGGCAGGATTGAGAAGCCAGTAGCGACCTTGTGCGGCTGCGTACATCAGTGCGCTTTCCCGGCTTGCGAATTCCGGTTTGAAGGTGTAGACACGATCGTGCTTCGGGTTGCTATGGTTTCTGCGGATCGACAGAAGAGCAGTGTGGTGGCTTGTGCCGTGTTCGCGGCTTAGCGGTGTGATTTGAAATTCACCAACGGTGAATGGATAAGTAGTAGTAATTGACATTAAAAACAGTAGGGTTCAGGCACGTTTGGCCGGGATTCATGCCATCACGAACTGCGATGGAGCATGGGCAATGACGACCGCGTAAAGATCGCGAGAGTGAAGCTTGCCTAGGAAAAAGTCAGACCACCCAAAAAGGCCGCCTTGTAATGGCGTGCAGTGGAGGTGTGCGGTTTTGGGGTGCCGCTACCCAGATCGAACCTGTCTGCAGCTATGGAAAGCAAAAACGCTGCAACGAATCAATTATAACTGCTTTAAGCCATTGGCACAACTGCTGCTTTGGTATCACGAAAAGCCCAGTGATCTCAAAGCATCAGGGTGGCATTCCCCCCAAAACTCTAGACACCTTCATAGCGCAGCCTAACGCACCCGCCTAAACTACCACGGCGGCACATGTGTTGGATCATGCCAAAACAGCGGCTGGCCTTGTCCGCTTTAAGTCTCTACTTCTAGAGACTTTGCAAAATGGGAGGATTACCCGGTGGGGTCAGCATCAAACCAAATCACAAACCTAGTATCGGCACTGTGCGCGGCTTTGATACACAAGGCAGGTCTTCTCAGACTCGCTAACTCAGTGCAGAGGGCAGACCCCACCTTCTCCTTACACTTTAGTAAAGCTGAAACTTGATGGCGGGTGAATGGGGGGGTAGAAATGAAAAACGCGCTACAAAGCGCGTTTTTTCGAGATAAATGGCGGAGAGGGAGGGATTCGAACCCTCGGTAGGGTTGCCCCTACGCCTGATTTC
>JAFMFB010000039.1 GCA_017856435.1 Burkholderiaceae bacterium | reverse complement strand
CCGCAGTTGTGGCAAAGATTCGCCAGGTAATGCACGTCTGTGACGGAAAACTCCAGACGCCGCGTCATCGCCGGAAACACGGCACAAAAACCTTCGCAGTAACGACAGGCATTGCAGATTTGAAGCTGACGGGCCACCTCGGCCTCGTCAGTTCCAGGCACAACCTCACCCTTGGCCAGGGCCCTCGCATCACGGGTCAATTGCTCAAGCTGCTGCACGCTGTTGCTCCAGATTCTTTTGTTTGAACGCGGCCTGCGCCGCCCCGGTACCGGCAATACGGCCAAATGCGGTGCCGATCGACATGCCCACGCCGGCGGTGTAGCCCTTGCCCAGCACGTTGCCTGCCATCATTTCGCCAGCCACAAACAAGTTGTCGCTCGCCAGGCCGCCAAAGCGCACGGCCGTGGTTTGGTCGGTCTTCATCCCCAGGTAAGTGAAAGTGATGCCCGGGCGCAAGGAAAAGGCGTAGAAAGGGCCGGTATCAATTGGCCGGGCCCAGTGGGTTTTGGCAGGGGTGATGCCTTCGGTGTGGCAGTCGTCCAGAACTGTGTGGTCAAAATTGCCTTCACGGCAAGCCGCGTTGAAGGCATGGATGGTCTGCACGAAGGTGTCGACCGGCAAACCGATTTTTTGCGCGAGCTCTGGCAGCGTATCGGCCTTGACCCCGGGGAAGACTGGCGGCATGAAACGGCCGATCGCCTTGCTGTCAATGATGCAGTGAGCGATTTGCCCCGATTGCAAGGCCACCAAGCGGCCCCAGATGGCATAACGCTTGGGCCAGAAGTCCTCGCCCTCGTCGTAAAAACGCTGACCGTGCCGATTGAGCACCACCCCCAAGGACACACAGTCAAGCCGCGTGGTGATCCCGCCGTCATAGAGCGGAGCCCGTGCGTCAATCGCCACGCAGTGCGACTGGGTGGGGTCCCCAATCATGTCAGCGCCTTGGGCTTGGAGGTCTTTGATCAAAACGCCTTGGTTGTAGCGGGTGCCACGGATGAGAAAGTTGTCAGCAGGCCATTCACCCTCCGCATTCTGACCCCAGACCTCGCGCAACCACGCCCGATTGCTCTCAAACCCGCCACACGCCACCACACAGGAGCGCGCTTCGATACGCTCGCCATGGACATAGGCAGCCTTGAAGTGCCCCCCCTCGATCTCCAACCGATCCACCGGTGACTCGTAGCGAATCTGCACGCCCAGTTTTTCTGCGCTGCGGAAATAAGCGTTCACCAGGGCCTTGCCGCCACCCATGAAAAACGCGTTGGTACGCGACAGGCTCAAGGTGCCCGACAGCGAGGGCTGGAAATGAACGCCATGCTTTTTCATCCAGGGGCGGCAGGTGCTGGACGCGCGAATCACTAGGCGGGCCAGCGCTTCATCGGTTTGACCGCCGGTCACCTTTAGCAGGTCCTGCCAGTATTCCTCTTCTGGATAAGTTTCCACCAACACATCCTGTGGCTCCTCATGCATACAGCGCAAATTGCGGGTGTGCACCGAATTGCCGCCGCGCCATTCCTTGGGGGCCGCCTCCAGCAGCAGCACCGAAGCCCCCGCCTCGCGCGCCATCAAGGCGGCACACAGCGCCGCATTGCCGCCGCCAATCACCAGCACATCCGGTTTTTGATTCATCCAAGCACCTGTTTGAAGGTTATATCGAGATTGTTCATCGCTTTGTTTCTGCCGGATTGTTGGCTGACAGCATTTCGATTCGGGTCCATTTATCTAGCTCTTGCCGAATGAACCGGCCGAACGCGTCACCCACCAGATTGGCTGGCTCTGCACCACTGGCCAACATGGTTCTTTCGATGGCCGGGTCCTGCAAGGCGGCTGCAAAGTCGGCGCTGAGCTTTCCCAACACAGGCTTGGGCGTATCCGCCGGGGCCAACAGGCCAAACCAGCCCACCGCGGCGTAGCCGGGCAGGCCCGCTTCGGCGACGGTTGGCAACTCGGGCGACGCCTTGGCACGAACCGCGCTGGTGACAGCCAGGGCCTGCAACTTGCCAGCCTTCACATGGGGCAACACCGTTTGGCCAGGCGCGAACATTACATCAATGGCACCGCCCAACAGGTCACTCACCGCCTGGCCCGTCCCTTTGTAAGGCACGTGCAACATATCAACCCCGGCCATCTGCTTGAACAGCTCGACCGTCAGGTGAGAGGCAGAACCCTTGCCCGAGGAACCAAATGTCAGCTTGCCCGGCCGTGACTTGGCCAGCGAGATGAATTCACTCAGGGTTTTGACGCCCAGTTTGGGGCTGACTGCGACCACATAGGGCGAGGCCGAGACCAAGGCGATCGGCGCAAATTGCGCAACATTTTTTTCTGTCAGTGAGGCGGTGGAACTCATCAACAAGGTGTAGCCATCGGGTGCGGATTTCGCCACATGGGCGGCCCCGATATGTCCACTGGCACCGGGTCGGTTTTCCACCACCACCGGCTGCTTCCAGAGCGCGCTCTGGCGCGTCGACAGAATGCGCGCCAGTGTGTCAGCACCACCTGCTGGAGGAAAGGGCACCACGATGGTGACCGGTCGCTCCGGATAAGGTTGAGGCTGGGCCTGTGCATTCAGGGAGAAGGTCCATGTTGCCAGGCCGGCCGCCGCCAGCAGGACAAAACACCTGAGGTTCCACATGGGGTTCATCACGACTCCTTGCTGATCAATTTGCAGAACCACGTGCAGGCACAATCTTGTTGCTCAGCACCATAGGTGGGTTTTCAAAAGCGCATTCGACGACATCGCCATTCTTCAGAAACAACTCTTCGGCGTTGGGCTTGCCCACCGCCACCCCACCCGGGGCACCTGTGGAGAACATGTCGCCCGGCATCAGAGGGACCAGGCGGGAAAAATGCTCGATGATGCGCGGCAGTTTCCAGATCTGGTCGCTGGTATTGACCCGCATCCGCTCTTGCCCATTGACGCTGCAAGTGACCCAGATGTTGTAGGGGTCTGGCACCTCATCCATGGTGATGATGTAGGGCCCCAGGGGTCCGAAACCGGGTGCGTTTTTAGCGGTCCAGAAGCGCGAGCCTGAGGCCACTTCTCGTTTTTGCGTATCGCGGCAGGTCAGGTCGTTCAAAAGGGTGATGCCCGCCACATAATCAAAAGCATTGTCCCCCTTGACCTGATAGGCCGGCTTACCAATGACGAACACCAGTTCGGGCTCATAGTCCAGGTGGCTGACGGTAGGTGGCCGCTCGACATCGGCGCCGTGACCGGTCAGGCAGGCGTTCAGCTTGATGAAGCCGGTGGGCTCGTTGGGCATTTCCTTGATCAGGTCGGTCCGCTTGAGTTCCTCCAGATGCGTCCGATAGTTCTTGCCCACGCAGAGAAATTTGTTGGCATCTTGAATTGGGGGTAAAAAATGAATGTCTTTCAGGGAGTAACTGGCTTTGGCCAGCAGTTCCTGATTGGAACGGGCGATTTGCAATAATTTCTGAACTCTTTCCAGGCCTGCCTTACCCTCCTCCAGCAAGGCCTTCATAGAGGTCGGCAACTTGGGGACATTGGGTTCAATCAAGGCGGCGGCCTGACCCAAGTCCAACATCCGGTCACCGCATTCAGCCCCCAGCAGGGAAATTTTGGGCAAGGCGGCGGTCGTAAAAGTGGCTAATTTCAAGAAGATCTCCAGTGGTTCAGCTTGGACAAATTAAGGGGGGGTGTCGTTCGGGAAGAAGTCGGCGCGCTAGGCGGGTCAATACGGCTCCCAGGGTCACGCTCGGTGTTGAGTAACTTTTTCAATAAAAAATACTGACCGGGAAAACGACATCGAGTGCACCGGGTAGGGTAAACAGTCAGTAGTGAGTCGCACGAATCGGGATGCCATGTCAGGTCGCCATTCGATCTGATCGGGCGGCAAACAAACCGGCTCGACGACCCGATACAAAGGCCCAGGCCAGATGGTGACCGTGCCCTTTGAGCAACAAGCCTCCTTGGCCGGTTGATCCAGCGGCAAACAGACCTGGAACGGGTGCTCCATCAGCAGCCAGAACCCGGTGATTTGAGTCCACCCGCAAGCCGCCCTCGCTATGAACATAAACAGCCCGAACGGGACCAAGCGCGGCATAAGGCCCCTGCCCAAGCGGGCGGACAGGCCCTGAAACTGCACTTTGCTTGAGCTGGTCGGCATTCATGTCAAGCTTGGCCGCAAGTTGATCCAGGGAGGCCGCCTCGGTGTAAACATCCGGACGGTTGCGACTGTAATCCGGGATATAGGCATAGGCAATGCCCGGTGCAGTAGAGACAAAGTGAGGCCAGGCTGAAAACTGCTTGATCAAATCCCCGTCAATCAAGATGTACCCCACTTTGTCAGGTTGATCGGGCAAGCGCCAAGCCGGCTTATCCAATTCATTGCCGAAGCGCTCGCCGCGCCGGTTGACCAAGACAGCCCCGGCGTCAAAAAGCAAGGTCGAGGGCGCCAGCGCGGTTGTCAGGAACTTCATCATGAAGGGCCGCAAAATAGCAGCAGGCAGATGGTCCAGTGACCATTGCATAAAAACTGCTAGCCAGCGCCATGGGGGAAGCCTGCGAACAAAATTTTCCTTGGCAGGCGCCATGAATCGAAGTTCCGGCCCCAAAGCGAGATCTCCGTTGATGACCTGGGCGCCCAGGTGTTCGGCCATTCGCTGGCCATCGCCTGTGGCGGTCCGATTGATCCCCTCGACCTTGGACTGCTGCTGCCCCATGAAACGCCGCTTGAATTCAGGGTCGTTGGTGAAATCACCCGCCGCCAGTACAACCCCGCTTCTTGCAATAAAGCGACGGTTGCTTGCGCCCTGCTGGACTTCCAAACCCACAACCCGTCCCGCTTCTACCACCAGCGATTGCACATGCTGTTCCGTCAAAATCTGCACGCCTACACGTTTGGCACGACGGCTCAGGTGATAGATGAAGGAGCGCGAATTGGGCAGCACGTTGTGCATGCGCGGTTGTCGATGCGGCGGCTCTGGCATGGGGCCCATGAAACGAACCCCCGAATCCAGCAACCATTGGAAAGTGGCTGGAATTTCCTCGCAAAGGATCCGCCGCAACTGCGGGTTGTCGCGCGGGTCAAGATCTCCCGCAAAGCCTGGCATATCGGCCCAATGATCCTGCGGATTGTCAACGATGCCTTTTTTGCGCTGATGGGGTGTACCCGTTGCAGTCACTGAACCAATAGACCAGGCCGTGGAGCCCCCGAGGGACGGATTTTTCTCAAGCAACACCACGCTGGCACCACCTTCGCGCGCTTCAATCGCTGCGGCCAACCCAGCGCCGCCACCACCAACCACCACCACATCAAAAACCTGGGTGCTATCCATTCGTAAATTTCCTTGGCCGGCTCAGGAGCTCAAACCATACCGCCGTTAGGCTGCACGATCTGACCCTGGATCCAGGACGCCTTGTCCGAGGCTAGAAATGCCACCACCTCCGCCACCTCGTCGGGCCGCCCGACTCGGTTGAAAGGGCTCAGCGCGGCCGAGCGGGCAAGCGCGGCCTCATCCTTGCCGGCACGAAACAGGTCGGTATCCACCGGACCAGGTGCCACGCCGTTGACACGGATGCCACGAGCGGCAAGTTCCCGCGACATGGAGCGCAGCAAACTTTCTACGGCCGCCTTACTGGCGGTATAGGGCCCACCCCCTGGGATGGCCACTCGCACCATGGAGGTTGTCAAGCCGATGATGTTGCCGCCGTCCTGAACCTGCCTGGCAGAAGCGCTGAGCACATTGAAGGCGCCCACGATATTGACCTCGACCAGCTTACGAAAATTAGCCGGATCAAAAGAGGCCATGGGTCCGGGTGGCACGTTGATACCCGCATTAGCCACCACGCAATGGGGGGCAGCACCAAAGTCTTTGCGCACCTCATCAAAGACACCGGCAATCTGATCAGGTTCACGAATGTCCACCTTGTAGCCCTTGGTCTTTGCGCCGGCAATCGCGGCCGGCAGGTTGGGAGCGCTGCTGACATAGGTATAGGCCACGTCATATCCGCTTTGAGCCAGCTTTTCCACACAGGCCGCACCGATGCCACGTGTGCCACCAAAAACAAGGGCAATTTTTTTGCTCATAGATACTCCAGGATGATCAAAGATAGTAGGTTTGTTGCACGAACCCGTAAGCAATCAGCATATAGTCAAGCCTCGAAAGGTTTGCCGTAGATGGGTTCCTTGTAAGGTATTGGGGGAAGTTGCCAGGTTCCTGTGGAAGGAGGCCGCACCTCACCATCCACATGAACATCAATCACACAGGGGCGCTTGTTTCGCAGAGCCTGCTCAACTGCCGCACCCAACTCCTGGGGTCGCGTGACGGTGTACCCGTCCGCCCCACAGGCGCGTGCCCACGCAGCAAAGTCAGGGTTGTAGCGTTCACCAGTCTGGCCCTTGTAGAAGGCCGTACCAATTTCCCGCCCATCGAACAAGCCATATTGCAAGTCACGGATCGCGCCCCAAGCAAAGTTGTTCCAGACAATCCAGACCACTGGCAAGTTGTACTCTACTGCGGTACACAAGACATAGGGCGCCATGGTGAAGCCACCATCGCCCACGACTGCTACGCAGGGCCGGTCGGGCGCGGCAAGTTGTGCCCCCATGATGCCGCACACACCAAAGCCCATGCTCGAATAACCCCAGCTGTTGAGCATGCTTTGAGGCCGCATGGCTTGCCAAAATTGCATGAACCAGTTGTGATGCACCCCCGAATCCAGGGACAAAATGACATCCTCTGGCAATAATTTTTGCAAAGTTCCGACAACGAACTCCGGTCGCAACGGGCTGGTTGAATCCGTGAAATGCGGGCGAACGAAAGTCTCCCACTGTGATTGCCAGCCCTTCACCTGCTGCAGCCAAGGGGCATAACGCGCCGCATCGATGGCTGGCCGCGATGGCAAGGCATTCAGCAACTGTCTTGTAAACACCTTGACATCGGCAATGACGCCCAAGGTCGGAGCATAGTTACGACCCAGTTCCTGCGGATCAATATCGACATGCACCAGTTGGGTCTTTGGAAAATTCCACGAATAACCCGGGTGCCAGCTCGAAGCACTGCGATCATCAAAACGGGTGCCCAGCGTGATCACCAGATCGGCGCGGCGCCCAGCCTCATTGGCTGGATAGGCCCCATTGCGCCCGATAAAACCCAGCGCCAAGGGGTGGTTGCCAGGAATCGCACCCATGCCGTTTGGCGAGGTGATCACCGGGATCCCCAACATTTGGGCCAGTTCGGTAATTTCTGCCCCAGCCTCTGACAAGGTGGCCCCGTGTCCTATAAACAGCACCGGCTGGTGCGCATTGGCCAGTAAATCGAGCGTACTGGCCACATCTGCATCGCTGGCGCCTGGACGGTGCGCACGATGAATGTTGGAGGGAGGCGGTAACTCGACCTCATCCTCCTCCTGGTAAACGTTGTAGGGGATGTCCAGATTCACTGGTCCGGGCCGGCCGGTGACCATGGTGTCCATGGCCTGTCGCAGCGCCAGTGGCAGCATGTCAACGCGGGTGGGCTGAAAGGCGCGCTTGACCACCGGCCGCATCACCTGCGCAAAATCTGCCTGGTTGTGCTTGTAGAGTTCCTGAAACGGCGCCCGGTTATGCTGTGACGTAGGCACATTGGACGTGATACACATGAATGCCGAAGAATCTGACAAGGCCGTGGCGCAGGACATCACCATATTGGCGGACCCAGGACCCGTGGAGGTGAGGGTAGCGACCGGCTTGTGCTTGACCCTGAAGTAGGCATCAGCCATGTGGCCGGCGCACTGCTCGTGGCGGGGTGAAATGAGCTGCAACCGGTCTTTCACATCGTACAAGGCATCCAGGATGCCCACATTACCGTGGCCGCAGATCCCGAAGATATAAGGCACTTTCTCCTGAACCAGATACTGGGCGATTAGCTCGCCACCTTTCATTTTGGGCATGACTTTAGTTCTCCGGATGCTTGTTTAAAGCGTGGTTATGGTCACAATGCGCTCTTCTGTCATTTCGTGTACGGCATAACGCGGGCCCTCTCGCCCGAAACCGCTGTCCTTGCTGCCTCCATACGGCATGAGGTCAACGCGCGAACTTGAGGTTTCATTGATATGCACGCCACCAACTTCAAGTTGCTGTGCGGCAGCCAGGGCGTCGTTCAATCGATTGGTAAAGACCCCAGTGGCCAGACCGTAGGGGGTAGCATTCACACGGGCAATTGCTTCAGCCAAGGTCTTGAATGGAACAATGCAGACCACCGGGCCAAAAATTTCCTGACAGCCCACCTTCATGTCATCTGAAATCTGAGTCAACAGTGTGGGTGGTACCACCGAGCCCTGCCTAGCGCCGCCGGCCAGGCGCTTGGCACCTCTGGCAACAGCCTCTTCGATCCAGCTTTCGATGCGAATGGCATTGCCTTCGCTGATCACCGGGCCGACAAAGGTTTGTGGGTCGCCTGGATCACCATAGGACAAAGCCTGAACCATTTCAGCCAGCCTTCGCTCGACATCCTGCCGCAGTGTCTCGTGCACCAGCAACAACTGGACTGAGGTACAGACCTGGCCTGCCTTGCGATAGCCCGCATTGACCACTTTGGGCAAGGCAGCCTCCAGATTGGCATCGTCGCAAAGAATTGTGCAGGCAATCGAGCCCAACTCCATCTGGGTACGGCGCAGGCCTGCCGCCTGCTGTATGACACGGCCAACTTCGGTGCTGCCAGTAAACGCAAAAAACCTGACCCTGTGGTCAGCCTGTAATTGGCGCACCATCTCGCCGCTACCATGCAGCACACTCAGGAAACCTTTGGGCATGCCCGCCTCCAGCAGAACCTCGGCCAATAAGCAGGCTGTCATTGGGGTATTGCTGGATGGCTTGAGAATGACGGCGTTGCCAGCCGCGAAGGCCGGGGCGACCTTATGCATGACAGTATTGAGGGGGGAGTTGAATGGGGTGACAGCCAAAACCACGCCCAGTGGCACCCGAATGGTAAAGCCCATGCGGCCGGCCGCTGCTGGGGCCCCAGCCAGGGGAATCACTTCTCCCGCCAATCTACGCGCCTCTTCCGCCGAAAGCCTGAGGGTCTGCAGACAGCGCCGAACCTCACCCTGGGCATCGCTCTGTGTAAATCCCGCCTCAAGCTGCATGGCATGAACGAATTCCTTGGCCCTGGAATCCAGTATCTGAACCGCCCGCTCCAGTATGAGGCCGCGCTCATAGGCCACTGGCGCGCCCGCGCGAAAGGCCGCATGAGCGGCATCAACCGTCATGAGCAACTGCCCATCGTCCGGCGTCGTCAACTTCGCGCAAGGGGACAGACGGTACTTGTCCAGGACCGTGAGAACTGGTCCAGCGCCGCGCACCCATTCACCATTGATCAACAATCCATAGGTCGGGAGGTTATCGGTGTTGAGTACAGCCTTGGTGTTGCTATTCATCAAACCGCCTCCTCTTCATCGGAAGCCGGGGTTGTCACCACCAGAAAAACCAACCCATTGGTTCCGGTGTTGGTAAAGCTATGCCGTATGCCTGGTGGCACGAAAACATAGTCATGGGGTCGCATCAGATGGCGCTGATCGTCCAGCGTGAGGATGCCCTCGCCCTCCAACACATAATAAACCTGCTCCTGCACCTTATGCACATGCTCCTGCACATAGGCCATTGGGGCATAGCGCGAGATCCGAAAGTCAACCTTCTCGCTTCCCGTGGTCAGTGGCCCGGCCAGCTCCTTGGACAGGGCGCCGCCAAAGTGGCCCGGGTACTGCTGCCAGGGCATATTGGCCATTTTTTCCACCAATAGACGAAGTTCTTGCTTTTGGGTCATTTGTCTTTTCTCCTTGGCTTCAAAGCCACAAAATCTTCTTGCGGTATTCGAGGTCCTTGAGCAGCGGCTCAGCCGGCCCCTCGTGGAACACCGCGCCACGCTCAAGCGCATAGGCCCGGTCAGCCAGTGCCAGCACCAGGTCCAGGTTGTGCTCGACGATCACGATGGAAATTTCTCGCCTCAACCGGTCAAACACAGAAAACAATTCCTGCACAACCGTTGGCGCCAGTCCTTCGAAAGGCTCATCCAGCAGCAACAGTTTGACATTGCCCGACAAGGCGCGGGCTACGGCCACCATCTGTTGCTCACCTCCCGACAGGTAGTCGGCCGCTACCTGCATCCGCTCCTTCAGGCGAGGGAAGTAGTCCAGGATTTTCTGTTCACTCCAGACCACACCACTGCTGCCATCGGTAGACCTTGCGAGTCGCCCCAATGCCAGGTTTTCTGCCACGGTCATGCCCGCAAAAAGCCCCCGACCTTGCGGTACGTAGCCGATCCCCAATCGGGCAATCTGTGGCGCATCCAGACCGGCAATGTTGCGACCGTTGAACATCACTTGCCCGCTAGCAGGAGGGACCAGCCCCATCAGGCTTTTCAACAGGGTGGACTTGCCTGCGCCGTTGCGACCAAGCAAGGCGACAATCTCCCCCTCGCACACCCGCAAACTGGCGTCATTCAGGATGTGGCTTTTGCCATAAAACGCGTTGACCTTCTCAAAATTGAGCACCAGCCCCCGTTCACCCCCAGCCAGCCCGCTTCGACCCGTCACAGGCGGGGTGCCATGTCCGGTATAGATTTCCTGGACACGGCGATCGTTGCGGACTTGCTCAGGCGAGCCACTCATCAGCACCTCGCCCTGGTTCATGACTGTCACCTGGTGTGAGAGGGAGAGAATCCGATCGATATCGTGCTCGACGATGAGCACAGGAATGTTGGCGGCAATCGTGCTGACCAATCTGGAGACACGCTCTCGTTCTGCTGCAGCCAGTCCCGCCAGGGGCTCGTCCAGCAAAAGCACCTGGGGCTTGGAGCCAAGCGCAATTCCCATATCAACCAGCCGCTGGCCCCCATACGACAAGTCGCCTCCCAGCACTTCCTCCATGCCCTGCAAGCCCAGAAACTTCATCAGCTCTGCGGTCTCTTCATGTATTTGTGGAAAGCTGTCAATATCGCGCCAGCAGTTAAACCGCGCCTCATGCCGCGCCTGTAGAGAAAGTCGCAGGTTTTCGTAAATACTCAAACCTTTAAAAAGGTTGGTAATCTGAAAGGAACGCGACAAGCCTTGCTGGCAAATGCGATCCGCAGAGAGCATCTGTATGGCTTGGCCATGAAGACGGACTGTCCCGGCATCGGCCATGAACATCCCTGAAATCAGGTTGAAGGTGGTCGTCTTGCCGGCGCCGTTAGGGCCAATCAGGGCATGAATCTGCCCCGCCTCAACGGTCAGGCTGTTCTCACGTACCGCCTGAATGCCGCCAAAACTCTTGCTGATGCCCTGCGCCTGCAGCACGACCCCCTCGACTCTGGTGGGCCTCAAGAATGCGGGCAAGGCCAAGCCTTCAAAAATCTTGCGCCGGCTCATTGCGGCGCTTTCTTGCGGCGGCGGCCAGATGCGCCGGCTAATTAGGGACCAGATACCGGTAAGTCCAGAGGGTGAAAAAACGGTGAAGCCAACAAAGATCAGCCCGAACCAAAGCAGCCAATTGCTGGTCCAGATTGAAAACAATTCACGGAAAAGCAAGAAAAACAATGCCCCCAGGGCAGGCCCCAGAAAGCTGTGCATGCCGCCAATCACCACCATGGCCAGCAATTCGCCAGAAAACCCAACCGTCGTGGATTCGGCTGCTGCAAGACGATGCAGAAAAACCATCAAAGCGCCAGCCAACCCAGTGATACTCGCTGATATCACAAAGGCCAGCAGTTTGTAACGGTCGATGTCGTAGCCCTGAAAAGTTGCACGCTGTTGATTCTCGCGAATCGCGACCAGCACATGCCCGAACGGAGAGCGAACCACACGCAACATAAGATACAGCAGCGCAAAAGCAATCAGGGCGACCACTATGTAGTAGTTGAGATGGCTGTCCAAATCAAGCCAGGCAGCCCCCCCGCGCTCGATACCCCCTAGCCCGCCCTCGCCACCAGTCAATGCAGTCCAGCGAAATGCAATGGCAAAGGTCAAGGCGCACAAGGCCAAAGTCAATAACGAAAAGTAAACACCTCTACGACGCAGGATCAAGAGCCCAACGACCAGCGACAGGGAGGCCGTGAAAAGAAGTGAGAACGCAAAGGGCAAGACGATCTGGCCCTTGAACCAGTGCAATTGCGCCAGGGCCGCAGCGTAACCACCAATTCCGAACCAGGCACTGTGGCCAAAGGAAACCAACCCGGTGTAACCCACCAGCAGGTTCAGCCCCATGGCTGCTAGAGACAGCACCACGACCACCGTAGCAGCGTCCAGAGTCAGCCCAATAAATTGAAATGACAGCGGCAAAACCACCAGGGCAATGGCAGCTACCCAAAGGGGGCGGTTTTTAGAGCTCATCAGGGCCTTCATTGCACTTGTCAACCGGTACTTACTCAAATCGCTCGATCCGCTCGCCGAGCAGGCCACGGGGTCTGAGCATCAGCACAAGAACCATCAGGATGTACATCGAAGCCTCACTAGCCGCGGGCAGGAAGTGGGTTGTGACACCACGCACCACCCCGACCAAGACCGCAGCAGCGACGACGCCCCAGAAGCTGCCCAGACCACCGATCACCACCACCACGAAGGCAACCGTCATGATCTCGGTACCCATGGCGGGGTGCACGATGGCAATCGGACCAAACAACACACCTCCTAAGGCGGCAGTTGCTACGCCCAAGACCACAATTGACGTCATGTATGGCTGAAGCCTGATTCCGAGGACGGCCACCATGTCAGGCTTTTGAACGCCGGCACGCACAACCCGTCCAAAGGACGTTTTGTGCAGCAGCAACCAGATGCCGCTCATCACCACAATGACCACCCCGAGGATGAACAACCGATACCGGGAAAGCATGAATTCACCCAGCATGACATTGCCCTTGAATTCTGCGGGCATGCCAGATGGCAATGGGGCCGAACCCCAGATCATTCGCAGGGCCTGCTCGGCCACCATGGCCAGACCGAATGTCACCAGCAGGCTAAGAATTGGATCTGCCGCATAAAAGCGGCGCAGCAAAAACCGCTCAAAAACAATGCCGACCAGGCCAACCAGCAAAGGGGTGATCAGGATGCTGCCGCCGAAACCGACAAACCTGATGACCTCAAGAGAAAGATAGGCGCCAAGTGCATAAAAGGCACCATGCGCCAGGTTGACGATTCCGCCCACACTGAAAATCAGTGACAGCCCCAGCGCCAACAGCAGGTAATAGCCCCCCAGCACCAGTCCATTGACCACCTGCTCGAGTAAATAAACGATTTCCATTGGAATCCGAAGTGGAAAAAACACCGGCGCCTCACCGGGCGCCGGCTGGCTCAGCTCACAGGGTGCTTACATCTTGCATTCGCTGGCAGACTTGGGTGGCGCCAGCTTTTCCAGGGGTTCGTTGGCTGCCGGAACGGCATCCCCAAACAACAGGAAGTCCTGCTTGTTCTTGGCCTGGCCCTTGGGCTTGACGGTAAAGGGATAAGCCTCCTGCATCAATTGGTGGTCCCAGCTGCGGAAGTAAGCCTTGCGCGCCTTGAGCACGTCAAATTGCGCCTCAGACTCAAAGTAGGCAATCAGCTTGTCTGTATCGACCGATTTGGTCTCACGGATCGCCTGGGCCATCATCATTAGAGACACGTACTCGATCCAGGCATGGTTTTCAGGGATACGGCCGTATTTTTTGGTGAACTTTTCAACGAAGGCGCTGGACCCCGGGGTCTTGAGTTCATGATGCCAGACCGTCGGCCAAATGCCTCCCAGATTGCCCTCGCCTGCAGCCCAGGCATCAGCGGTATTCAGGTTAAAGCCCGCCACCGGAAAGCTCAGGCCAAACTCAGCATACTGCTTCACAAAATTGGTAACCTGGTTGCCACCGAGGTTGGTTGCGACCAGATCTGGCCGGGCCTGACGTATCTTGAGAAGCTGGGGGCTGAAGTCAGCCAGATCGGTAGGCACCAGCTCATCGCCAATTACAGTGCCGCCATTGCGGCTGAAAAAGGCCTTGGCCGCCTTGGACAAATCGTGGCCAAAGAGATAGTCTGAGGTCAGGGCAAAGATTTTTTTGCCTTTGACAAGACCCTGACGTACCAGCGCTTCGCCCGCCGCATTGACCATCACCGTCACAGGGATGTCGACGTGGAAGGTGTAACGGTTGCAGTTTTTGCCACGCAGCGCATCCGAACGGGCACCAATGCTCATGAAGAGGGTCTTGTTTCGGGCCGCGACCTGCGAAATGGTCAGGGCAGAGGCTGAATTGATCTCGCCCATCAACACCTGCACCTTGTTCTGCTCGATCATCCGCTGCGCCTTGCTGGATGCAGTTTGCGGATTGACCGAGTCCTCGCTGATCAGTTCGATTTGACGACCCAGCAAGCCGCCCGAGGCATTGATTTCCTCTGCAGCCATCTTGATACCCTGCACGGCGTACTCACCCAAAGCGCCAAGAAAACCGGTCAGCGGAGTCAAGTGGCCAATCTTGATGGTGTTGGCCTGGGCTCCAGCCAGAGCGCTGTAGCCCAACGCCGAGGCTCCGGCAACGAGAGCGCCTGTTTTGAGTAGCGTGCGACGCTGACGGTTCAGATGTTTTTTGCTGACTTCCATGGTTGACTCCTCAGTGTTTAGGGTTGCATTTGAATCCACGCTGCATGATAAGAACTCGGGGTCTATATGAAAAATACTGTTTTCCGAGACGGGTATAAGATCAACTTATAACAATGCTAAGCTAGCTGCTCAAACAAAAGCTCCGCCATGGACCTGCGTCAACTTAAATATTTCGTCCAGATTGTTGAAAGCGGCAGTCTCGCCAAAGCGTCACGCCAGCTTTTTATTGCGCAGCCCGCCCTCAGCCAACAAATTGCCAAGCTGGAAGCCGAAGTGGGTAAGCCATTGCTGATCCGTAGCGCCAAGGGCGTGACCCCCACCGAAAATGGCGCCGCCTTGCACCATCATGCACGGTTTCTTTTGCGTCAGCATGACCAGGCCCTGTCTATTGCCCGTCAGGAGCCCGGCACTGTTCATGGCATGGTTTCTTTGGGGCTGGCTGCCACCACGGTATGTGCTGTCGGCCCACCGTTCATGCGAAGGATTCGTGAAAAATTCCCCGGCATCGTGCTCAATGTAGTGGAGGGCATGAGTGGGCATCTGGCTCAGATGATGCGCCTGGGTCAGTTAGATCTGGCTATCTTGTTCAGTCGCGATGCCGTGCCGGACCTTCCAGCTGAGCCACTGGTGGAAGAGGAACTGTTTTTGCTGTTGCCCTCCAACAGCAATTTGGTGCCCAAAGGCCGCACCCGGATTACCTGTGCCGAGGTTGCCAAATTGCCCTTGATATTGCCAACCGGTATCCATGGTCTTCGTCGGCGCATCACCACTGAGTTTGAACAGCGCAACCTGCCCTTGCGTGTAGTCGCAGAAATAGACTCCCTTTCTCTGTTACTGACCTGTGTCAAGGATGGCATGGGGGCCACCATCAAGCCCATGTCCGCCACTTTGCTGGATGGGGCGGCCAACAAGCAGTGGCGCATTCTTGGCTTTTCCGATGCCAACTTGAAGCGGCCCAACTATCTCTACTCAGTCGATGCAGAACGCCTGTCTCCAGCCGCCGCTGCGGTGCTCAGCGAAATGCGTGAAACCGTCAAGGATCTGGTGGGGCAGGGCCAGTGGAGTGGGGTCAGTCTTTTGTAATGCGAGAACTCTAGAACTGATACTTGCGCAAGCCACCGTCCACCGGGATGACGGCGCCGGTAATGTAACTGGCGCGTGGTGAAGCCAGAAAGGCCACCAGATTGGCCAGTTCCTCTGGCTCGCCATAGCGTCCCACCGGAATCTCATTCTCCGATTGCCACTTCTGGTACTCGGGTGAATAGTTGCGCATGATCTGCTCGGAAAGAATGCGCCCGGGTGGAATGCAGTTGACGGTGATGCCATGCTGGCCCACCATGCGCGACAACCCTTTGGCCCAGCTGTGAATCCCGGCCTTGGCACAAAAGGCCCCATTGATATGTTCGGGCTCGCTCTTGCCGGTAATGCAGATGATGCGACCCCACTTGCCCTGAATCATCTGGTCAATCAGGGCATCGCCCAGCTGCCGTGGTCGATGAAAGTTCAACGTGATGGCTTCCTGCCACTGGGCTTCACTGACATGCAGATCTTTGAAGCTGCGTGAGCCACCGGCGTTGTTGATCAGAATATCCACCTGCCCCAGCCCGCTGATGGCAGCCTGCGCGAGCCGCTGTGCTGCATCTTCAGCGTACATGTCCTGCTCGATCAACACTGGCGCAGGCCCGCCGGCAGCCACGATTTCACTGGCCACCTCCTTGAGTTTTTCTGCCCGTCGCGCCGTGATGGCCAAGCGCACGCCCTCGGCCGCCAGCACCTTTGCGATAGCGCGACCGATCCCGACACTGGCGCCCGTCACCAATGCTGTCTTATCTTGGAGTTGCAAGTCCATTCGTCTGTTCCTAAAGCCATAAATTGATGGGTCCGAACTGTACGCGAATTCAAGGACACCCGTCACATTCCCGAGAGGGATAATTGCTGCCCAATGAGTAAACAACGGGTTGTCATCGGTTTGAGCGGAGGCGTGGACTCTGCGGTCAGTGCTCACCTGCTCAAGCAGCAGGGCTACGAGGTGGTTGGCATCTTCATGAAAAACTGGGAAGATGACGACGACTCCGAGTACTGCGCCTCCAACATCGATTTTGTTGATGCGGCAGCGGTTGCCGATGTGATCGGCATTGATATCGAGCATGTCAACTTCGCGGCAGAGTACAGGGACCGCGTTTTTGCAGAGTTCCTGCGTGAATACCAGGCTGGTCGCACGCCCAACCCGGACATCCTGTGCAACGCAGAGATCAAGTTCAAGGCCTTTTTGGACCATGCCATGCGCCTGGGTGCCGAAAAGATCGCCACGGGGCACTACGCGAGAGTGCGTCTGAACCAGCAGACTGGCAAGCACGAATTACTCAAAGGCCTGGACCCGGCCAAGGACCAGAGCTACTTTCTGCACCGACTCAATCAGTCGCAACTCAGCAAAACCCTGTTTCCCATCGGTGAACTCCTTAAAACCGAGGTTCGCCGTATCGCCACCGAGATTGGCCTGCCCAACGCCAAGAAAAAGGACAGTACGGGCATCTGCTTCATCGGCGAGCGACCGTTTCGCGAATTCCTGAACCGGTTCATCCAGATGAAGCCCGGACCAATTCGTGATGGCACACCGCCAGCTGCTGACAAGGCCCATGGGCGCGTGCTTGGGCAGCATGTCGGCCTTTCCTTCTACACCTTGGGCCAACGCCAGGGCCTGGGGATCGGCGGGGTCAAGCCCAAGGGTGCGCCCCGGGGTGGGGGCGAACACGCGCCCTGGTTCACGGCTCGCAAGGACATGCAGACCAACACCTTGTGGGTCGTGCAGGGACACGATCATCCCCTCCTGCTGTCTAACTCACTGCATGCGCAGGACGCAAGCTGGGTGGCGGGCGCCCCGCCAGCGACCAGCGTCTATGCCGCCAAGACGCGCTACCGGCAGGCCGATGCCCCCTGCACCCTGTCCGATCTTGATGGGAACACCTTTAAATTGAGCTTCCCCCAGCCTCAGTGGGCCGTAACGCCGGGGCAATCAGCCGTCCTGTACGATGGAGATGTGTGTCTGGGTGGCGGTGTCATTACCCAATTCCAGACATAAACTGAATGACCCCACGTCAGGACTTGCTTCGATACAGCATCTTCAAGAAAATTCTGCGCACGCCATGAGTCACGATACCTTTGTTTACTTTGCCTATGGTTCGAACATGCTGGGCCCGCGCATGCTGTTGCGCGCTCCATCGGCTCGACGTATTGGCTTAGCCTCTTTGCCCAACTTTTCACTGCGTTGGCACAAAGTCAGCAAAGACGGCTCGGGCAAGTGTGATATCGAAGCTGAGAGCGGCTCTGTGGTTTATGGTGTGCTCTACGAAATCAAGCTGGCCGACAAACCCGGACTGGACCTGGCCGAAGGCCTTTCAACTGGTTACCGCGAAGTGCAATTAGAGGTGCATACCGATCGCGGGACGCAAATGGTGACCAGTTACCAGGCCACCAACATAGACCGTTACACCACACCTTACAGCTGGTACAAGACGTTGGTGCTGGAAGGTGCTCGGCAGCAGCAACTCGACCCGGTCTACATCAGGGCGCTGGAAGCCGTGCCATCGCGCGAGGACCGCAACAGTGAGCGGGCCGCCGACAACCTCAAGGCGCTTCACGCCCATTGAAGCGGGGGCAAAACTCAGGCATGCAGTTTTCAGGCCCTTGATCACCCCTCCGCGCTGGCCCTTATTTACCTCTATGCAACCATCCGCCGAGCCTGACACGCCACGACTTGCGTTATCAGGCATCAGCAAGCGTTACCCTGGCGTGGTAGCCAATGATGCGGTGGACCTGATCGTCATGCCAGGCCAGATCCATGCCCTGCTGGGTGAGAACGGGGCCGGCAAGTCCACCTTGATGAAGATTGTCTATGGCGCCGTGCGGCCCGATGCCGGCGTTATCCGCTTCAACGGTGAGATGGTCCAGGTGCGCAACCCGCAGCAGGCTCGCGCATTGGGCATCAGCATGGTGTTCCAGCATTTCAGCCTTTTTGACTCTCTCAGTGTGGCGCAGAATGTTTGGATTGGCCTGGAGCAAAAACTGTCGCTGGCTGAGGTGACCCAACAGATCCGGGACAAGGCCAGCGACTACGGTCTGGATATCGATCCGATGCGCCTGGTCCACACCCTGAGTGTGGGCGAAATGCAGCGGGTCGAGATCATTCGCGCTCTGCTGGGTGAACCGCAGCTTTTGATTCTGGACGAGCCCACCTCTGTGCTGACACCCCAGGCAGTGGAAAAGCTCTTTGCCGTGTTGCGCCGGCTGGCCGACCAGGGTTGCAGCATTCTCTACATCAGTCACAAGTTGCACGAAATCCGCGCACTCTGCACAGCCTGCACGGTACTGCGTTCGGGACGGGTCAGCGCTGTGTGCGACCCCAGAGAGCAAAGCAACGCCTCGCTCAGCCGAATGATGATCGGGGCCGAGCCACCGGTCATACAGCGCAGCGCGCCCAGGCTAGGCGCCGTTGAACTGGAGATCAGGGGGTTGAACCTGCCGCGCCTGGACCCCTTTGGTGTCGATCTGGATCAGGTCAGCCTGAAGGTGTGTGCAGGGGAGATTGTCGGTATTGCTGGCGTGTCCGGCAATGGCCAGCGTGAACTCCTGTTTGCGCTCTCGGGCGAAGACCTGCGCGCGCCCACAGGAAGCATTTGGATGGCCGGGCAGGATGTGGCGCGCCTGAGTCCCCGCCGACGTCGTGCGCTGGGGCTTCACTTCGTGCCTGAAGAACGGCTGGGTCGAGGTGCCGTACCCAGCTTCGGCCTGGCGCACAACTTGTTGTTGACCCGAAACGAGGCCATGGGTCCACTGGGCTGGATACGTACCCACATGATGGGCGCCCAAGCCCAGCGGGTGATAGGTCGACTTGGCGTTAAAACTTCGGGTGTGCACGCCGCCGCGCGCAGCCTGTCAGGTGGCAATTTGCAAAAGTTTATTGTCAGTCGCGAGATCGATGCCGCCCCGAGCCTCTTGATCATTTCGCAACCTACCTGGGGGGTGGATGTGGGTGCGGCGGCCCAGATTCATGCTGAAATTCTGGCCCTGCGCGATGCAGGTTGCGCCGTGCTGCTGGTCAGTGAGGAGCTTGAAGAGTTATTTGCCCTGAGCGACCGCCTGTATGTCATGGCCAGAGGACGACTTTCGCCTTCCGTACCGATTGCACAGGCAAGCATTGAGCGAATCGGCGCCTGGATGAGCGGCCTGTGGCACGAGTCAGTACAACAACACCTGCAGACATTGGAGTCGGACCATGCTGGCCCTTGAACCCAGGGCGCAACCCTCGCGCTTTTGGACCTGGGTCTCGCCAGCGCTTGCCTTGCTGCTGACACTGATGCTTGGCGTGCTGTTGTTTGCCGCTTTGGGAAAAGACCCCTTGCGGGGTCTGCAAATGTTCTTTTGGGAACCCATCAGATCGGGCTACGCATTGGGTGAAGTGACCATCAAGGCAACCCCTTTGCTGTTGATTGCGCTGGGGTTGGCCGTGTGCTTCCGATCCAATGTCTGGAACATCGGCGCCGAAGGTCAATTTGTTATGGGCGCCATTTGTGCTGCGGGCGTTGCCCTGACAGCCGATAAGGCCAGCGGGTCCTGGATGGTCCTACTGGTGTTGCTGGCGGGCGTGCTGGGTGGCATGTTCTGGGCCAGTATCACGGCGGCACTTCGTGAGCGCTTTCACGCCAACGAAATTCTGGTAAGCCTGATGCTGGTCTATGTGGCCATTCAGCTGCTGGGTTTTTTGGTGCATGGCCCCTGGAAAGACCCGGCAGGCTACAACTTTCCACAATCCAGGACCTTCGAAGCTGCCACCCAGATTCCTCGCTTGATGGCAGGCTCACGCATGAATCTGGGGCTGCCGCTGGTGTTGGCTTGCGCTGTTTTGCTGTGGGTGTTCCTGTTTCGTCTTCGTGCCGGATTTGCCCTGCAAGTGGGGGGGCTGGCGCCGGCTGCATCACGCTACGCCGGTTTTTCCTCGCGTCAGGCGCTGTGGACCTCGCTGCTGATCTCGGGCGCAACCGCTGGCCTGGCTGGCGCGCTGGAAGTGGCTGGCCCGATTGGGCAACTGACGCCTTATGTGCCGGCGGGCTATGGCTTTGCAGCCATCATCGTGGCCTTTGTGGGGCGACTGCATCCAGCAGGCATGGTGTTATCGGCCATTTTGATGAGCATGTTCTATATCGGTGGTGAGTTGGCGCAGTCCCGCCTGGGGCTGCCCAAGTCGATCTCGGGTGTGTTTCAGGGCCTGCTGCTGTTTTGTTTGCTGCTCTGTGACACGCTGATCAATTACCGCTTGTGGTTGGGAAGGGTCCGCTGATGGAAACCTACGCCCTGCTGCTGGCCGCCACGCTCAATGCCGGCACGGTGCTGGCGCTGGCCGGACTGGGTCTGCTGCTCAATGAAAAGTCGGGAGTGCTCAATCTGGGGGCCGAGGGCATGATGCTGTGCGCAGCAATTGCCGGGTTTGCCACGGTCGTCCACACTGGGAGTGACTGGCTGGGCTTTGTCGCAGGCATGGGCGCGGGGATGGTGATGGCAGCCCTCTTTGGCTGGCTGGTGATTTGGCTGGGCACCAACCCCTATGCCACCGGCCTGGCCTTGAGCCTGTTTGGTGCCGGCTTTTCAGCCTTTGTCGGTGTCAGTTACGTTCAGGCCAAGCTGCCCGAGCGTGTGCCGTGGGTGGTTCCCGGTCTGAGTGACATTCCCTTTGTCGGTGAAGCCCTGTTTCGCCAACACCCGATGGTCTATCTGGCCATGGCGCTGACTCTGTCGATGGCGGTCTGGCTGCAATCGACTCGAAGCGGCTTGGTGCTGCGCGCTGTCGGCGAATCACCGCAGTCGGCCCATGCCCTGGGCTATCCGGTGCGGTTGATCCGTTTTGCCGCCGTGTTGGGCGGCGGCGCCCTTTGTGGACTGGCGGGTGCCTACCTGTCGGTGATCTACACCCCGCTGTGGGTCGAGGGCATGGTGGCCGGCAAGGGCTGGATTGCCCTGGCTCTCACCACCTTTGCCACCTGGCGGCCAGTGCGGGTGTTGCTGGGCGCCTATCTGTTTGGCGGCGTCACCATGCTGCAATTTCACCTGCAAAGCCAGGGCGTTCAGATTCCCAGCCATTTTCTGGACATGCTGCCCTACTTGGCAACCATATTGGTGCTGGTTCTCATTTCACGAAATCCGTTGTGGATCCGGGCTAACATGCCGGCATCCCTAGGTAAGCCGTTCACACCCACGGCCTGAAACTTATAGAATTTGTCCGCTCAACCAACACCATGAGGAATTCCATGATTGCACTGAATAAACGCCGTCTGATGCGTGCCACCGCCCTAAGCCTGGTGCTTGGCTCAGCACTGGTTGGATGTGGCAAGAAAGAAGAGCCCAAAGCGACCCCGGCCGAAGCGCCGGCCCCCAAGGCTGCACCGCTGAAAATTGCTTTTGCCTATGTTGGCCCAGTGGGTGACGGCGGCTGGACCTTTGCGCATGACAACGGGCGCAAGGCCATTGAAAAGGAGTTCGGCGACAAGGTTGTGACCAGCTATGTTGAAAAGGTGCCTGAAAGTGCCGATGCCGAGCGCGTATTGCGTGACATGGCCAGCCAGGGAAGCAAACTGATTTTTGGGACCACCTTCGGCTATATGGAGCCGATGCTCAAGGTCGC
>JAFMFB010000078.1 GCA_017856435.1 Burkholderiaceae bacterium | reverse complement strand
GGGGGAATTACCGAATCACCATGTAGACTGCTTAACTGGGGTGTTGGAGTTAAGAAGATACCCTACAAAACAAGGAGATACATCATGACTGATCGACATTTACTGCGTCACCTGTGGGGGGCATTATTGCTTTGCCTGGCCTCCACGATTTATGCCCAGGAGTACCCAACCCGGCCCATCACCATGGTGATGCCGTACGCACCGGGCGGGCCGGGCGATACCATCACCCGCGTGTTTGCGGCCGCCATGCAAAAGCACTTGGGGCAACAGATTGTGGTGGACAACCCGGCGGGCGCTTCTGGCACCATTGGCACGGTCAAGGTGGCTCGCGCCAAGCCCGATGGCTACACCCTGCTGATGATTCATGTCAGCCATGCCACCAACCTGTCCATGTTCAAGAGCCTGCCTTACCACCCGGTGGACGATTTTGAACCGATTGGGCGTGCCACCAGCGGGCCGATGGTGGTGGTGGCTCGCAATGAGTTCCCAGCCAAAGATCTGCCGGAGTTTGTTGCCTACTTGCGCGCCAACCAGGCCAAGGTCAGCCTGGCGCATGCTGGTGTGGGCTCGGCCTCGCACCTGTGCGGGCTGATGATGATGAGCGCCTTGGGCGTCAAGCTCAACGAGATTCCTTACAAAGGCACTGGCCCCGCCCTGAACGATCTGATGGGGGGGCAGGTGGATGTGTTGTGCGACCAGACCTCCGGTACGGTGCCTTCAGTCAAGGCGGGCAAGATCAAGGCCTATGCAGCGGTGGGGCCATCCAGATTGCCATCGCTGCCGAATGTGCCAGCCAGCGCTGAGGCTGGAATCACGGGGCTGGACATCAGCATCTCCTTTGGCCTGTACGCACCTAAAGGAACGCCCCGCCCGGTGGTCGAAAAACTGACCTCGGCCCTGCAAAAGTCGGTGGCTGATCCTGAGGTACGCAACCGGCTGGAGAGCATGGGGATTTCCGCGGTTAGCACAGAGCTGGCCACACCGCAGGCACTGGCCGCGCACCTCAAGGGGGAAATTGACACCCTGGGAGGACTGTTGCTGAAGGCTGGTGTCAAAGCCAATTAAAGGGGCTCACCAGGCAGAAGGTTTACAGGCGGGCCGGTATTGGCCAGCCTGAGGCCTCACCCCATCGCCTTGCTGGGCAGCCAGGTGGCGATTTCGGGGAAGATGGCCATGATGACTGAAAACACGATCATGATCACCACAAACGGCATCGATCCCATCAGAATGTCCTTGATCGACACATGAGGCACCACGCCCTTGAGAACGAACAAGTTCAGGCCCACCGGCGGGGTGATCAGCCCGATCTCCATATTGATGGTCAACAGCACGGCAAACCAGATGAGGTCAAAGTCATTGGCCTCCAGCACCGGGGTCAGCACAGGCATGATCATCAGGATGATAGCCACGGGGGGCAGGAAGCAGCCCGCGATCAGCAGAAAAACAAAAATTGCCGACATGAGCACCCAGCGGTTGAGCTGCAGCGCGACCAGCCACTCGGCAGTGGCCTGGGTCACATACAGCAGAGACATCATGTAGGAAAACACGGCGGCCGCACCGATGATCATCAGGATCATGGAGGATTCGCGCATGGTTTCACGAAAGATACGCCATTGGTCAGCCAGTGAGCGCTCCCGGTAAATGACATACACCAGCAGCAACGCCATGGCGGCTGACAGGGCGGCGACTTCTGAGGGGGTAGCGATCCCCCCATACATGGCGTAGGCAATTGCAATCACAATGATCACAAAAGGCATGACCCGGCCCAAACCCTCGGTCTTTTGCCGCAAGGTGTAATAAGTTGGCGCGGATTCGGCGGCTGTGTTTTTGGCGCTCAACAGTGTCGTGAACCAGGCATAGGCGGCAAATAGAAGTACCAGCAGAATGCCGGGTATGACACCCGCCAGAAACAGGCGGCCAATCGAGGTTTCGGTGGTCAAGCCATAAAGAATCATGGTAATTGAGGGGGGGATCAGGATTCCCAGCGTTCCGCCCGCGCAGACCGAGCCAGTTGCCAGCCTGACCGGCACACCCCGCTTGATCATCTCGGGCACGCCAGCCTTACCGATGGCGGCCGCTGTGGCCGGGCTGGATCCGCAAATGCCGGAAAAAATGCCGCAGGCCAGAATATTGGCAATCACCAGGCCGCCAGGCAAACGATCAAGCCAGCGGTGCAGCGACTCGTAAATGTCCTTGCCTGCATTCGAACTGCCGACAGCTGCCCCCAATAGGATGAACAAGGGTATGGTCAGAAGTGAAAACGATGAGAGTTCATCAATCATTACCAGGGGGATGTTGGCCAGCGAGGCGGTCCCTTTGACAATCACCAGAGCGCCCACCGAAACCAGAATCAAGCCCCAGGCGATTGGCAGTCCGGAAAACAGAACGAACAAGGTAATGGCCAGAATGGTGGCCCCCAATTGAAGTTCACTCATGCTGCTGACTCCTTGCCGTTGAGCTCATCACTGATCATCGCTATGTACTGCAGGGCGGTGAGGGCAAAGCTGATGGGCATCATGGCATAGAGTGGCCATTTGGGCGGCGCCCAGACACTTTCAGTGCGGTCCCCCTTGATAAAGGCTTCCAGCGTGAATTCAAAGCAGATGACGGCCAGAAAGACGCAAACGATCAGACCCAGGAGGTCGGCAATCACAGTCAGGCGCAGCGCATTTTTTTCGGTCATGTAATGCCCCAGCAAATCGACGCCGACATGACCTCGGGTCAGCAAGGTGTAGGGCGAGGCCAGAAACAGGCTTGAGACCATGAGAAAGATCGAAAGCTCGAGTTCCCAGGAGGTTGAATTACCCAAAGTGCGGTAGGTGATCATCCAGACGATCACGATGCCGGCGATGGCCAGATTGACAGCGCCCAGAACGGCGCATGCCTTGGAAACCTGGGTCATGAATGAAGAGAACTTGCTCATAAAAAAATTCCGGCAGGTTGACCCTGCCGGAGTGATTTTCAGTTGAGGTGAATTACTTGGCTTTCATCAGGTCATCCAGAATTGCCTTGGCAGCCGGGGAGATGGCGGCATATTCAGGATAGGCAGTTTTCTTGGCCAGTTCGATCCACTGGTCATACTCGGCAGAGGTCAAGGTATGCACCTGGCCGCCAGCCTTTTTATAGGCCTGGACCATGTCGTCCACAGCACGGCGTTGCTCGGCCAGGAAATACTCATCGCTCTTGGCAGCAGCCTCTTCGAAGATGGCTTTCTGGGCCGGTGTGAGCTTGTCGTAGTGCTGTTTGGACATGACCAGCGGTTGCAAGAGCATCCACAGCGTTTTGTCGCCGGGCACTGTGGCCATCTTGGTCTGCTCATACAGGCGCATGCTGACAAAGGTTTCGGCCGATGTCAGACCACCGGTCAGCACGCCAGACTGCAGGGCTGGATAAAACTCGCTGGAGGCCATGGCAGAAACCGAGGCGCCAGCTGCCTTGAGCATGGATTCAAAGGTGGGGTCGGCCGCGCGCATTTTTTGCCCAGCAACCGAGGCGGGCGTGGTGATCATCTTTTCCTTGGTGGCAAATCCACCGGGCGTCCACCACCAGGTGATGATTCTGAAGCCATTCTTTTCGGACAACTCCTGAATGCGCTTGTAGTAGGACGAGGTCTTCAGGCGCATGGCCATATCAAGATTGGGGATCGTGCCTGGCAGGATCACGCCAGAAAATTCCTTGGCTTTGCCCACGGCGTAGGACATTGGAAAAATCGCCATCTCCAGCGTTCCGTTTTGCAGGGCGTCAAGTTGCGCCACCGGTTTGATACCCAGCGACTGGCTGGGATAAATACGGAACTTGATGTTTGGGTCTTTCTTGTTCACTTCCTGGATGAAGACCCGGGCTGCCTTGTCGCGTGCATCCGAATTGGCCTTCCACTGGTGGGAAATCTTGATTTCCTGGGCCAGGGCTGAGGCTGAGCTCAGGCCTAGCGCGCAGGCAGTGAGCGCAGCACCAAAAATATGTTGAAAACGCAATTTCATGAATGTCTCCTTAAAAATTATTGATTTCTGCCAGTTCCAAGCCACAAGCCACGACTCCAGAAGCCGTTTTATAGCCAGCACGACCTAGCCGAACCTTAGACAGCCGAGCTGTGCACGCCAGCTGCTCACGGTGCAACCATGATAGCACCGGCGAGACTTTTTTCGAATCAGAGAATACCCAGGGCACCCAACAAGGCGCCCATTCCCAGCAGCCCGAGGATGTGGGTGCGGGTTTTCCAGACGATCAGGGTGGCCACCAACGCGGTTAGCCATAGCGGCCAATCCGTGGACGGGTTGGCATAGGCGCTGACCAGCAACCAGGCCGTGGAAATCAGCAAGGCGGGGACCAAGATCGCCATGCCAAGCTTGAAGGCGCGAACAGCCCGTTTATCGCGGTTGTCATGACTCCAGCGGGCGGCTGAGTAGGTCAGTGTTGTGCTGGGCAGCAGGATGCCCAGCATGGTTATGAAAGTTCCCAGCAAGCCCGTCAGCAGTCCGCCGTTGTTAAGTCCGATCTGCCAGCCCATAAGGGCCACAAACAGGACATTGGGGCCGGGTGAAGCCTGGGCAATGGCGATGGCAGTATTGAACTGGCTGTCGGTCAGCCAGTTTTGCTGGTCCACCAGATAGCGGTGCATATCGGGGGCGGTGCTGATGGCGCCGCCCACAGAAAGTAGCGACAACACTAGGAAATGCAGGAACAGTTGGAGCCATTGCGGCCAGCCCATCTGCAGGCTCAGGACTTCGTTCATCAGTTGAGCTTTCGGTAGGTCAGGCCAATGCCTGTGGTGCCCAGCACTAACAGCACATAGACCAGGGGCAAGCGTATCAGGGCCACGGCAATGAAACAGAGTAGGCCGATACCCAGGCAGGCCCGAAAGCCCAGGGGATGTTTGCGCAGGGAGTTGAGCAACTTCAGGCCCGTCGCAGCAATTAGGCCGCCGGCCACCGCAGCCATGCCGCGCAGGGCGCCAACAACGGCAGGGTAATGGGAGAACTGCGAGTAGGTGAATGCCAGTGTCAGTACCACCAGCAGCGGAATGGTCAGGATGCCCGCCAATGACACCATGGCCCCGCGCAGGCCAAAGTGGCGACCCCCAAACATCAGGGCCAGGTTGATCACATTGGGGCCAGGCAGGACCTGCGCAACCGCCCACTCCTCAATGAATTCCTCATTGGTCATCCAACGTTTTTTTTCGACCAGTTCTCTTTGCACCACGGTGAGCACTCCGCCAAAGCCTTGTAGTGACAACCAGGTGAATGAGAAAAAAAGATCAGAAAGAGACCGGGGCAGTGAATGCTGGGTATCAGAGATGCTGGATGGTATGTTTGTGTCAAGAGAAGAGCTTGTCTTTGAATCCATGG
>JAFMFB010000077.1 GCA_017856435.1 Burkholderiaceae bacterium | reverse complement strand
ACCTGCGCGGCCTGTTTGAGCAGGCCCAGGGCGGCACCCTGTTTCTGGACGAGATCGGCGAAATGCCGCTGCACCTGCAAGCCAAGCTGCTGCGCGTGCTGCAAGAGCGACAGCTCACCCGGCTGGGTTCGGAGCAATTAGTGCAGGTGGATGTGCGGGTGATTGCCGCCACCAACAAGGACCTGCGCGCCGCCATGGCTGCGCGCGAGTTTCGCGAGGACCTGTATTTCCGCATCAGCACCTTCAAGCTGCATGTGCCGCCACTGCGCCAGCGCCCGGGCGACATCTTGCCCCTGGTGGCAGCCCTGTTACTGCGCCATGGCGGCGAGGGCCGCCAGCTCACGGTGAGCGCCCAGGCCCAGGCCCAGTTGCTGGCCTACGGCTGGCCCGGCAATGTGCGCGAACTGGAAAACGTAGTGCAGCGCGCCGTGGTGCTGTGCCAGACCGAGACGATCGAGCCGCAGCACCTGATGTTTGACGACCTGCTGGCGCCCGCCAAAGAACCCGCCCTGCTATCTGCAGCCGATCAGCCATCAATTTCTGCTGCCCCGGCGAACACGGCGCCATCCTCGGCTCCGGCCTATTCTTCAGTGCCAAACCCTTCGTCCCCGGCAGATGCAGCGGCGACTTTTGCGACAGCCCCATTGCCTGTGGCCGGTGCCCTGGCCCAAGCAGAAGTCCAAGCGCAATTTCACCCCGAATTTCACCCCCAACTTCAACCGCAATATCACCCGCAAGTTCAGGCTCAACCGTATGCCGACCTGGCGGAGCAGATTCGCGCGCTGCCGGCGGCCAATCTGCAGGCGGCGGTCAAGTCCAATGAGCTGCAGCTGATTCTGGCGGCCATTCAAAGTTCGGACAGCCGGATTGAGGCGGCCAAGAAGCTGGGCATCAGCCCGCGCACCTTGCGCTACAAGCTGGCCAAGATCAAGGCCGAACCCGGCAAGAACAACCAGGCCGCCCCAAGCGCTGCCCTGACCCCGACATCACCGCTCGTGCCCGCCCCAATGGCGTTTGCACTGGCGGGCTAAACGCATTTCAAGGACCACACCATGGAACGCATCAACTCGCAAGCCAATATTCAGTCCATGCTGCAAACCCTGCGCGCATACCAAGCGCAGGCCAGCCAGGGCGCCCCGAACATGGACTCGGCGCTGGAGAAGACCATCGGCGCGCCCAATGGCCCATCGTTTACCGAGGCCGTGCGCTCCACGCTCAACAGCGTCAATGAAATGCAGGTCAAGGCCACCAATATGGCCAACGCCTACGAGCGTGGCGAAGGGGTGCCGCTGACCGATGTGGTCCTGAGCATGCAAAAGTCTTCCATGGCGTTTGAAGCCACCTTGCAGATTCGCAACAAGGTGCTCAAGGCGTATGAAGATATTCTGAACATGCCGGTCTGAACTGAACCGCACGACTAGGAAAGAGTGAACCCATGGCAACTACCACTGCCCCCTTTCAACCCGGTCTGGCAGCCGCTGCAGCAGGCGCCGGTACTGGCGGCGCGCTAGCCACCACCGGTGCCCCTGATGGAGCCATTGGCGGCGCGCTGGTGCCCGCGGGCCCGCTGACACCGATCAAGAACTACCTCAACCAGCCCCAGATCAAGAAGTATGTGCCGCTGGCGCTGATTGCCCTGGCCATTGCCCTGTTTGCAGTGAGCTTTGTCTGGGTCAACAAGCCTCCCTACCGCGCTATGGGCGGCAACATGACCGATGCCGACCAGCAGGCCGCCATGGAGGCACTACGCCAAGGTGACTTCAAGCCAGTTCTGGATACTTCCAGTGGCCAGATCACAGTGCCGGCCGACCGCTACCACGCGGCCCGCATCTACCTGGCCTCCAAGGGCCTGCCCAAGACCAACAACAGCGGCATGGACTCGCTCAAGGAGCAGTCGGCCATGACCACCAGCCAATTCATGGAGCAGGTGCGCTACATCACCGCCATGGAGCAGGAGCTGGCCAAGAGCATCACCTCCATCGATTCCATTCAGGCCGCCAGGGTGCACCTGGCGCTGACCAAGCAGTCGGCCTTTGTGCGTGACCGCACGCCACCCAAGGCCTCGGTGGTGGTGACCCCCTACCCCGGTCGGGCCCTGTCGCAGTCGCAGATGCAGGCCATTGTGAACCTGGTGGCGGCCAGCGTGCCGCTGATGGCCACAGAAAACGTGGCGGTGCTGGACAACCAGGGCCGCCTCTACACCAATGCCTCGGGCGATGCCACCATGGGACTGAGCGCTGCCCAGGCCGCCCACAAACAGAAGCTGGAAGAACTTTACCGCCAGCGCATCAGTGAAATTTTGAGCCCCTTTGTGGGCGCAACCAACCTGACTTCGCAAGTCAATATTTCGCTGGACTTCACCCAGACTGAAGTCACTACCGAAGACTTTGACAACCGCGATAAGGGGCCCAAGACCCGTTCGGAGGCCCTGAGCGAAGACAAGTCCAACAACAAGGTTGGCGCCGAGGGCGTACCGGGCACCTTGTCCAACACCGCGCCGCAGGCACCCCCGGCAGCCCCCTCTGCCAATGCAAACACCACCAGTTCAGCAGCCGCGGCACCCGGTGCCTCGGCCGACAGCGGGGTGACGTCTCTCACTCAGCGCTCCACCCGCAACTATGAGCTCGATCGCTCGGTGCGCCACACCAAGGCAGCTACTGGCACGGTGGAACGCGTCAGCGTGGCGGTGGTGGTGAATGAGCGCGCCCCAATTCCGGGCGAGAAAAACGACAAGGGCGAAGTGGCCCCCAGCAAACCCAACCCCTACAGCGAGGACGACCTCAAACGCATGGAAAGCCTGATCCGTGGCGTGATTGGCTTCAAGCAGGAACGCGGCGATGTGGTCACCGTGGTGCAGGCCAAGTTCGAGCCCGAGAAGATTGTGCCGATCGAGCAGCCCTGGTACAAGGAAGAGTCGGTGGTCAGCACCGTCAAGAGCAGCGTGGTGGGTCTGATGTTCCTGGCCTTCCTGTTCCTGGTGGTGCGCCCGGCTGTGATGCGCTCACTGGGTCTGCTCAAGACACCGGAGGAGATCGAGGCCGAGCGCATTGCCAACCTGCCGCAGGTGCTGCCTGATGGCGAGTTGACGGCCGAGGAAATGAACCAGATCCAGATTGGCGAGGGCGAGACGCTGGAGCAGATCAAGGCCAAGCTCAAGCCCAAGAAGTCCAGCATCTCGATGGAAATGCTGGATACCGCCAACACCTATGATGACAAGGTGGCTCTGGTGCGCATGATCGTAGCTGAGGACACCAGCCGCGTGGCCAGCGTGCTCAAGGGCATGATCCGCTCATCGATGTAAAGGAGACATCATGGCAGACAAAGACGTGATTGAAGTCGAACCAGCGATCAGCGACGCCCTGCGCGTCGAGCTGGAGTACATGTCTGGCTCGCAGCGCGCCGCGGTGCTGATGCTGCTGCTGGGCGAGCAACAGGCCTCGGAAATCATCAAGTACCTCGACCCCAAGGAAGTGCAAGCCCTGGGCGGTGCCATGGTGTCGGTGTCCGATGTGTCGCAGGAAGCTGTGAATGTGATCCTGGACGACTTTGTGGCTACCATCAAGAAGCAGTCCAGCCTGGGACTGGGCACCACCGAGTATGTGGAGAAGGTGTTCCGCCGTGCGCTGGGTGATGACAAGGCCGCCTCGGTGCTGGGCCGCATCATGCCGGGCTCGGGCTCCAAGGGCCTGGAGATTCTGCAGTGGATGGATGCCCGTGCCATTGCCGAGATGATCAAGACCGAGCACCCGCAGGTGATTGCCATCATTCTGTCGGTGCTGGAGTACCAGATGGCCGCCGATGTGCTGAACTTCCTGCCCGGCACCATCCGGCCCGAGGTGATTCAGCGGGTTGCCATGCTGGAAACCGTTCAGCCTTCGGCCATGGATGAGCTGGAGTCGATCATGAAGAAACAGTTCTCGACCAATTCCTCAGCCCAGTCCTCCAGCTTTGGCGGTATCAAGGCAGCGGCGCAGATCATGAACGCCACCAAGACCGAGCTGGAAGCCCAGATCATGACTGGCCTGGAAAAGATCGACGCCGACCTGATGCAGCGCATCCAGGACAATATGTTCACTTTCGAGAACCTGGTGACCGTGGACAACAAGGGCATCCAGGTGCTGATGCGCAATGTGGAGCCCGATTTGCTGATGGTGGCCATGAAAGGCGCCAGCGACGATGCAAAGAACCGCTTTTTCGACAACATGTCCGAGCGCGCGCGCGGCATGTTCCGCGACGACATGGAAGCCAAGGGCCTCATGCGCCTGTCCGATGTGGAAGAGGCGCAGAAGAAGGTTATGCGGATTGCCCGCAAGCTGTCCGATTCCGGCGAGCTGGTGCTAGGCGGAGGGGCCGACTTTGTCTGATGTCGCTTCGGCCAAGGGCGCCCCGAAGAAAATGGCGGCGGTGTGGCAACCCGCACCGGTGCTCAAAGCCATGGCCAACAAGCGCTTCATACGGGTGCAGGATGGCCAGGGCCAGACCTCGCATTTCGCGCTGACGAGTTACCGGCATCTGGAAGATCTGGTTCAAGGCCGTGCTGCCGCTGGGTCGCCCGACGTTCACATTGCGGGTCACACTGGTCACCCAGGTGCCAACGCCCAACCACAAGCCGGGTCAGGGCCCTTGGGCTTGAGCCCTGGCGCACCTGCTGAAATTAGCGACGAACAGTTAGAAGCAATTCGCAAGCAAGCCTATGAGCGCGGCTTGTCCGAAGGTCGGCAACAACAGTTGGCCGAGCAACAGGTCAACAATGAAGCACTTGAAGCACAGCGCAAAGAGAGCGATGCAGCCCAGACGCAGGCCCTGCTGCAAAGCATTCATGACGCCGTAGCCCAGTTGCATGAGAACCCGGAACTGCGCTACGAGCCGGTCAAACGGCTGGCCGTTCATCTGGCCGAAGAACTGGTGCTGGCTGAATTGAGCCTGTCTTCCAAGGCCATTCAAAGCCTGGTGGAGCGCTGTATCGACACTTTGGACCAGCCCGCCGCCAAACAGGTGCTGGTGGAACTCAACCCCCAAGACCTGGCCGTTTTGCAGGCCGCGGTGGCCCCCGATGCTGCCAACAACTGGCGCTTGCAGGCCAAGCCCGAACTGATGCCTGGCAGCGTGCAGGTCAGTGCCGATGACGCCATGGTCAGCGACCTGGTGGAAAACCGGCTGCGCGCGCTGGCCAGCAAACTGCTCGCCCAGCCCGAGCGCTGGCAAGCCCAGTCAACTTTCACGCCCAGCAATTTGCAGGCACGCCAGCACAGCAGCCCCATCGAAGAGGTTCAGGTCAGGCCTTCAACTGCCCCAACAGCATCGCTTAACCCCCTGCCTAGCAAAGACGGTAACTTAAACCATAACCTGAACGAGAGCCTTAATGAGGGCCTGAACGCAAGCTTGAGCGAAATCGACCATCGGAACGCTGGCGATCTCGCAAACCAATTCGATCCCGCCAATGTGGACGAATATGTGGACGTGGCGGCAAGCCCGATCGAACCTGAGGACGCGTCAAGCGCGCACGCCC
>JAFMFB010000013.1 GCA_017856435.1 Burkholderiaceae bacterium | reverse complement strand
TGGACTCACAAAGGCTACGAATTGGGACGCCTGGTCGGTGTGATGTACATGACTCTGGAAGGTATTTATGGGGTGGCAGTGGATGTGTCCTCATCCCTCATCATTCTTTTCACGATCTTTGGCGCCTTTTTACAATACTCAGGGGCAGGAAAGTTTTACATCGACTTTTCTTTCTCGGCCATGGGCGGCAAGCCTACCGGCGCCGGTCGAACCGTGGTACTGGCGTCCTTCCTGCTGGGCGGGCCATCCGGCTCCGGGGTGGCGACCACAGTGACACTCGGGTCGGTAGCTTACCCCATGCTGGCCAAGGTGGGCTATGAAAAAAACGCCGCGGGGGGGCTGCTTTCGGCAGGCGGATTGGGGGCCATCATTTCACCGCCCGTCCTGGGTGCTGCGGCTTTCCTGATCGCTGAATTTTTAAAGATTTCTTATCTTGATGTGCTGCTGATGGCAGCCATCCCCACCCTGCTGTTCTACCTGGCTCTATTTCTGATGGTGGAAATCGATGCGCGCAAATACGGCATGGGCAATACCACCTTTGACAAAGTTGATTCCGTTTGGAACCTGACCAAACGCTACGGCTTTCATTTCCTCTCCCTGGTATCCATCGTGGCCTTCATGATGTGGGGCTATTCACCGGTGATGTCAGTTTTCTGGGCGACGATAGTTTCCTTTTTCACCAGTTTTCTGCATCGTGACTGCGCTTTGATTTCATACGATGTTTTTCGAGGCAAGGGATCCTGGCGCGACTTGTTTGCCTCACCCTTGGTCAAGGCCATGGAAGCCGGATCGATTGGCGTTCTCAATGTGGCAGCGACCTGCGCTGGTGCTGGCATCATCGTTGGCGTGGTCACCCTCACCGGCCTGGGCCTCAAGTTCAGTACCATCGTGATCGACTACGCGGGCGGCTCGCTGCTTCTCACAGCTATTTTCACATCGCTGGTTGTCTGGATCGTCGGACTTGCGGTGCCGGTAACCGCCTCTTACATCATCTGCGCTGTGATTGCTGCTCCAGCCCTGACCAAGCTGGGTGTCCCCGATTTCGCTGCCCATATGTTCATCTTTTATTACGCTGTGTTGTCCGAGGTATCGCCGCCCACTGCCTTGTCGCCCTTTGCGGCAGCAGCCATTACCGGCGGTGATCCTTACAAGACCACACTTCAGTGCTGGAAGTACACCGTGCCAGCCTTTTTAGTCCCGTTCATGTTCGTGCTCGACCCCAGTGGGCAGGGTCTGCTGCTGATGGGTTCTACCAAAGCCCTGGCAAATGCCAACTGGTGGTCTATTGCGGAGGTGACACTGACTGCTGCAGTCGGCATTGCTGCGCTTGCTGCAGGCTTTCAGGGCTGGGCGCTCAAGCGGACAACCGTTGCCGAGCGCTGGATGTTTATTGTGGCTGGTGTGGCTCTGGTCTATCCAGGCTGGGTCGCAGATGTAATCGGTTTTGGTTTGGTTCTGGCCGCATTGGGGGTTCAGTACTTGCGCAAGTCCGAGCTAGCGACAAGCTAAACTCAGTCCGCAAAGGGTGTTGTGCCACTGCAGCTTTTAGCACCTGTCTTAGTCGCGCCATCCCACCTTAAATTTCATTTGATCAGGAGAAGTAAACCATGATGCCTGCCGTCCCCCAGGACTTTGAGATGAGCCTTGACCAGCATGTGATTGACACTCTGTCAAAGGTCACCACAGCGACCATCACAACCATCCTGCTGAAAAAAGGACTTCGCAACACCTGGCTACGGGGTACCAAACCGTTGCGCGGCGGACAACCACGGCTGGTTGCACGTGCATTTACCTTGCGCTTTGTGCCTTCCAGGGAAGACCTGGCCACGCCCGAATCCTGGGGTGCGCCGATCTCAACCCGTGCGGCCATTGAAGATATGCCCGCTGGTTGTATTGCTGTGGTCGATGCAATGGGCGTGACCGATGCGGGCATTTTCGGTGACATTCTGTGCGCCCGGATGGCCAAGCGTGGTGTTGCCGCGCTTATCACTGATGGGGTAGTGCGCGATCTGGCCGGGGTTCTATCAACGGGTCTGCCTGTTTGGTGTCAAGGCGCCGCTGCGCCTGCCTCGGTCACCAGCCTGACTTTTGTGGCCTGGCAACAACCCATCGCCTGCGGCGGCGTGGCGGTATTCCCAGGCGACGTCATTGTGGTGGATGACGACGGTGCCGTGCTGATTCCAGCCAAGCTCTTGCCTGAAATCCTGGAACTTGCGCCTGAGCAGGAACGCCTGGAAGGCTGGATCATGCGTGAGGTGGAGCAAGGTGCTTCGCTGCCTGGCCTTTACCCCCCCAACGCGGACAACAAAGCACGCTACGAAGCCTGGAAAAAAGGGCAGAACTGATTGCAGCGGCAGTGACCACTGCACCGCCCTGCGCGGCCCCCGACTTTGCGCCACGCGCACCGCGCGTGCAGCCCCCCCTGCTGGCCTGCGATTGCCACGCCCACATCCTGGGTCCGGCAGCGACGTATCCCTACAGCGACCACAGGGTCTACACCCCGCCTGACTGCCTGCTGACCGACTACCAAGCCATGCTCAAAGTTTTGGGAATCAGCCGATCGGTACTGGTTCAACCCAGTGTTTACGGTCAAGACAACCGTGTCATGCTCAAGGCATTGGAAGAAATGAAAGGTGCCTGGCGAGGCGTCGCCGTTGTGAAATCCACGGTCAGCGACAAAGAGCTCACTGAGATGCATGATGCCGGTGTCCGAGGTATTCGCGTCAACATCGTTGACATTCAAAACAAACAACCCAGGCTGCCTATTGCCGAATTACGGCCACTCGCCCAGAGGATCAGAGCGCTTGGGTGGCACATTGAGTTTCTATTGCATGTCAGTGACTTTCCAAATCTGGATCAGGATTTGGCGGATTTTCCGGTGGATACCGTGTTTGGCCATCTTGGCTACTCCTCCACGGCGCTTGGCATCGATGATCCAGGGTTTCAGGCTTTGTTGCGCATGCTTAAAACAGAAAGGGCCTGGGTCAAATTGACGGGTCCCTACAGAATTTCAACACGTGCCATGCCCTATCCGGATGTATCGCCTTTTGCCCAGGCCCTTCTGGAGACATCACCCAATCAGCTGCTTTGGGGAAGCGACTGGCCCCATGTGATGGTGAAGGGCACGATGCCCAATGACGGCGATCTGCTTGATCTCCTGCCAGTTTGGATTCCAGATCCAGTTATGCAGCAAAAAATACTGGTAAGAAACCCAGAACGCCTTTATGGATTTCAAAGGGGCTGAATATCTGCAGACTTGACAATCCGCTGGTAGGTACTGATTTGATCCCTGACAAAACGGGCAAATTCCTCTGGCTTCATGGAATTAGCTGCAATACCAAGCTTTGAAAATTGCTCCCGAACTTCCGGGCTTTGCAATATCGTTGCAACCTGAGCGTTGAGTTTGTTGACAACGTCCTTGGGGGTGCCGGCAGGCGCCCACATCCCAAACCACAAGGTGATGTCAAAATCTTTGAGGCCCTGCTCTGACAAACTGGGAACGTCCGGCATGACTGCAGCGCGCTGACGTGAGGACACCCCAAGGGCTGTCAGCTTGCCTTCCTTCATTTGACCTACAACGGTATTGATCGGCGCCATATAAAAAGAGGTTCGTCCAGCCATCGAGTCCTGGATCGCTTCTGGCGAACCCTTGTAGGGCACATGCAACATCTTGATGCCAGCCGTCTGGGCGAAATATTCGGCGGCCAGGTGTGTGGAGCTTCCAACTCCAGCCGAGGCAAATGGGATGGCTCCGGGTTTTGCCATGGCTGAATCAATAAGGGATTTCAGCGTAGGGAAACTGCCTCCTTTGGCTGTCACCATGACATAAGGCGTGATGCCCAAAAAGGCAACATCCACCAGATCCTTGAGGGGGTCATAAGCCAGCGATTTGTAAATTGCCGAATTGGCAGCATGAGAGGCAGATTGCACCAGCAGGGTATAGCCATCCGGCTCAGCCTTGACCACAGCCTGGGTTCCAATTTGGCCGCCGGCACCGGGTCGGTTTTCGACAACCACTGGCTGTTTCCAGGCTTCACTCAGATGTCTTGCCACGATACGTCCGGCAATATCGGCTCCCGAACCAGCCGTCAGGGGAACGATGAGTCGAATTGGTTTGCTCGGGTAATCAGCCGAGTTGGCCTGAGCAACGAAAAAAACCGCCATCACTGCGGCGAGGCTGCGAATCAATTGCTGCATGTTTATCTCCAAGTGATCTGCTGAAAAAATTTTCCAGGGCTTACCCAAACTTGACGGGTTCAGTTTTGTTCAAGAACTTAATCAAATGCGGTCCTCAACACTATCCAAAAATTCACGCAATGCCTTATTGAATGAAGCGGGTTGTTCAATGTTTGAAAGATGTGCTGCATTCTCAATAATTACCAATTTCGAGCCGTCAATCATACGGTGCATGACAATGGATTGCTCGACGGTACATGCTGGGTCCAACCGTCCTGTCATGACCAGCGTTGGGGCTTTGATTTTTAGTAATTGCGTCGTCTGCGCCATATCTCGAACTGCCGATGCGCAAGCGATATAACCTTCAACAGGGGTCCCAAGAACGAACTCACGAACTTTGGCGATCTCCTGAGGTGATCGCTCGACAAATGGTGGGGTAAACCATCGCTTGATGGTTGCATCGACCAGACCCGGAACGCCTTCCTTGCTTGCAATGGCCAGGCGCTCCTCCCACATGGAGCGGGGCGGCATTTCACTGGCACTGTCACACAAAGACAGAGAAAGCACCATGTCTGGATGCCGGACCCCCATTTGCTGGGCGATCATGCCGCCCATGGATAGGCCGACGATATGAGCCTGTTTGACGTCCAAGGCCTGAAGCAGCCCGGCCACATCATCGGCAAGCATCTCTATCGAATAAGGACCGGGGGTAACCGATGAGGCGCCATGTCCGCGCGTGTCATATCGGATAACCCTGTAGCGGTCTGTCAAAGCAGGAACCGTCCAATCCCACATACTGTAATTCGACATCAGACTGTTGCTTAGCAACACGACCGGGCCCTTATCCGGGCCATCAATTTGGTACGCCATTTCGCAACCGTTGACACGCAAACGCTCAGACATTTAACACTTCCTACAGGTAAATTTGAAACGGGCTTCGATTGGGCATATCTTTGATTGATTTAGGCTTGACTGCCAAATTTGGCCTAGAGCTTATCTTGAATCAAGCCGAGATTGTGTTGGCTGAAATAAATCTTTCAGTAGCAAGTTTTCGAAATCTGCTTTTTCCCAAAACGGCTCGCAGATGGCTTCATGAGCCAGCAAAAGTGTTTTGATCAGGGGTTCTGCAGGCGTGGAATCAGGATCAACCAAAAGGATATATCGGGATGATCTGCCATCTTCATTGTCCTGCAACATACCGACCCAGGATAGGGACTCAAGGGTTTGCAGTAACTCCTGAATTTGTAACCAGTCAAGCTTAAGCGCCGTAGATAGCTGGTTTACGCTCAATCCTGCCTCAGGCTTTCCACGCAGCGCCGCCAATTTGCGCACCAACTCCAGCGCCAAACTGAAACGCCAGCCAGGATTTCGGTCTGGTCGCCCTAAGCCCTGGTTAAGACTGGGAAGATGGGCCGTGAGTACTGCCCCCAGCAAGACAATCAACCAGGCCAAATAGATCCAAACCAGCAGGATAGGGAGTGTGGCGAAGGCTCCATAGACAGCCGAGTAAGTCGGCATCAGGTCAATGTAAAGGGCCAGAATATTTTTTGCCAATTCAAGACCCAGCGCCGCAAAAATTCCTCCGATCAAGGCATCTCGCCAGCGCACTGCGGTATTGGGTACATAGTGGTAGGTACCTGCCAACGCCACCGCTATAAAGAAAAATTCTGCGGTGTCTAATAGCAGGCGAAATGTAACCGGCAAATGGCCCACCATGCCTTTGGAGGAGGACACGAGATAGGATGTAACCGCCATGCTACAAGCCAATACCAAAGGCCCCAGGGTCAGTGCCGTCCAGTAGATCAGCAGACGCTGCCCCCAGGGACGTGGTTTTTGCACCCGCCATATGCCATTGAACGTGCGATCTATCGTAAATACCAAACTGAGTGCTGTGGCAAATAAAACAGCCAAACCGGCCACACCCATCTGATTCGCTTTTCTGGAAAACTGGGTCAGATAACCCAGGACCTGGCGGGCAATATTGTCGGGAATCAGACTATCAATCAGCCATTTCTGCAGGACATCCTGAAATTTGGCGAATATAGGAAACGCAGTGAAGACCGCCAAGGCAACGGTAACCAGCGGAACCAGCGCAATGATTGTCGTGAAAGTCAAGCTGCTGGCAGACAGGGAAAGTCGATCCTCGCGCAAACGGTCGCGCAAGGTGAGCAAGGCCATAGCCCAAGGGAAACGCCTCAAATTGGCAAACACGCTCTGAATGCGAACCTTAACTTTCATGCCCGCTATGATGCCACCTCTATGAACTCAGCAGACACCCATCCTCAGCTTCAAATTCAATTGACGAAAATACTGGCCGTCTCTACTTTGCTGCTACTGATCGGGTTGGGACTGGTATGGGAACTTTGGTTGGCACCCATTCGGCCGGGCGGCTCCTGGCTAGCCATTAAAATTGTTCCGCTTTGTCTGCCCTTGGCAGGCCTTTTGAAAAGCCGAATGTACACCTACCGATGGCTGAGCCTGCTTCTCTGGTTCTATTTCACCGAGGGGGTGGTCCGGGCTGCCAGCGAGCCCCCTCCTGCAGCTATCCTGGCAGCCGCAGAAATCATCCTGAGCCTGCTACTGTTCTGGGCCTGTGTGATGCATATCCGATTGCGTCAAAAACATGCCCGTCGTATTGACTCATCAACATTGCCGACCACCTCACCATGAAAAATCATTCAGAACTGATCAAAAAATTACGAGCAATTGTTGGCGATGCTTATGTGCTTACGCATGAAGATCCCTTGACCGATTTGACGGCCTGGGAACAAGATTGGCGTCGCAGAGAACGTGGCACCGCTCTGGCGATCGTGAGGCCCGCCACCACTGAGCAGGTAGCTGCTGTCATCAAGGCCTGCGCGGCTGCCAAGACCAGTATCGTTCCTCAGGGTGGCAACACCGGCATGGTGGTCGGCTCCACCCCCGATACAAGCGGAACTCAGGTGGTCCTCAGCCTGACCCGCATGAACAAGGTCCGATCCCTTGATGCCGGCAACCTGACGATCACGGTTGATGCAGGCTGTGTCTTACAGAACCTGCAGGAAGAATGCGAGAAAGCCGGATTTCTGTTACCCCTGAGTCTGGCCTCGGAGGGCAGCTGCACCATCGGCGGCAATCTTGGAACCAATGCCGGTGGAACCCAGGTGGTGAGATACGGCAATGCCCGTGAGCTGTGTTTGGGTCTGGAAGTCGTGACTGCGCAGGGTGAAGTCTGGGATGGGCTAACGGGACTGCGCAAAGACAATACCGGCTATGACCTGCGACATCTGTTCATAGGGTCGGAAGGCACCTTGGGAGTGATCACGGGCGCCACCATGAAACTCTACCCCCTGCCAGCCTGTCAGCTTACTGCCTATGCAGCCGTCCCGTCTCTTGAAGCTGCGGTTGATCTGTTGGGCATGGCTCATAAGACTTTAAGCGCAGGCCTGACCGGATTCGAAGTGATGGGTCAATTTGCGTTGGGCTTGGTCGTCAAACATTACCCGCAGCAAAAGGTTCCTTTCTGGCAAGAGTCGCCCTGGTGTGTCCTTCTGGAAAACTCCGACAACGAATCGGACACCCATGCCCGAAGCGGTTTTGAAAAATTGCTGGAATCTGCAATGGAAAAAGGCTATGTCACCGACGCCGTTATTGCCGAAAACATTACCCAAGCTCGCGCCCTTTGGCATATTCGGGAGAGTATTCCCCTGGCTCAGGCAGAGGAGGGCTTGAATATCAAACACGATATCTCGATTCCGGTCTCACGTATCCCCGAATTCGTACAAGAGACCGATGCCTTGATCCTGAAAAATTTTCCTGGTGCCCAACTGATCAACTTTGGTCACCTCGGTGATGGCAACCTGCACTACAACGTGCAAGCCGCCGCAGGTACAGACGCTGCACGCTTTCTGATGGAGAATGAAAAATCACTCAACACCCTGGTCTTTGAGTCAGTCACCCGATTTGGAGGATCGATTTCAGCAGAACACGGCATAGGCAGTCTGAAGGTCGAGAAGTTGTCTCACCACAAGTCACCGGTAGCGATGGACATGATGCGAGCCATCAAAAAAGCTCTAGACCCCGACAACCTGATGAATCCAGGTCGGGTATTCCGTTTGCCTCAAGCGCAATGAACTTTTTTAGTTGGACTTGACGCCAGCCTCTCTGACAAGTCTGACCCAGAACTTCTCATCCTCCTGCAAGAAAGTCGCAAACTGTCCTGGCGAGGCGGAGACTGAAACATCCGTTCCCTCCCGGGCAAGTGCCGCCTTGACCGCTGGCTGCTGCATGGCTTGTTGTGCAGCATTGAAGAGCTTGCTCACGATCTCAGTCGGAGTTCCAGCTGGAACAAACAGTCCGTACCAGAACTCGATGGCGTAATCGGGCAGGCCCGCTTCAAGCATCCCGGGCAAGTTGGGAACCAAGGTTGAGCGCTCGCGGGTACTGACGGCCAGTCCTCGCAATCGGCCAGCTTGCACCATGGGCAAAACCGAAGGAGGCGTACCGAAGGTCAACTGGGTGTCACCCGCAATCACAGATTGAATGGCCAGCGAACCGCCCCGAAAGGGGATGTGAGTCATCTGAACACCCGCCACCTGACTGAACAAGGCTGCGCCAAGATGAGGTGCTGAGCCATTGCCCGATGTGGCGAAGTTCAGACTGCCTGGTGCCGCTTTGGATTTGGCAATCAGGTCCTTGACTGAATTGATCCCCGTCCCAGGATTGACCGCAATGACCAGAGGTGAACTGGTAATCTTGGTGATGGGCTGAAGATCAGAAGGCTTGTAACCCAGCTTGCTGTTGAGCGCCGGATTGACTGAAATGCTGCTTGGACTGGCAATCAGTACTGTGTAGCCATCTGCAGAAGACTTGGCTACTGCATCTGCAGCAATGCTTGAACCAGCCCCCGCCTTGTTTTCAATGACGATGGGTTGGCCTAGCGCGCGCGCCATAGGCTCACCTATGGTACGAGCCACATAATCCGCGGCACCGCCAGGGGCAAAGCCGACCACCAATTTGACAGGTTTTGCTGGATAGCCGGTTTGGGCGAGTACCGGCAACGTATTGATCGCCAGTGCGACTAACCCGAAGACCATGTGGAAAGAACGCATGATGTTTTCCTTAGGGATGACCCAAAAGCACAATCTTTCCAAGATGCAAATTTGCATCCATGCAGGCCTTGGCTTCAACTAATTTATCAAAGTCGAATTCGCGATCTACCAAAGGTGGGATTTGCCCATCTTCTATGAGGGGCAATATTTGTTCCTTGAATCTTGGTACACCCTGAGCGCGCTGAGCTGGACTGCGCAGACGGTTCGAAACGCCAAACAGGGTCAGTCGCTTGGCGTGCAAAGCTTCAATATCCAGCTCGGCCTTAAGCACTTCGTCGACATAGCCGACCGTTGCCAGTCGGCCTTCAAATGCGAGGCTTCTGATGCATTCGCCAAAAACCGATCCGCCAATTCCATTGATCACAAGATCCACGCCTTTGTTATCGGTAGCCTTCATCACCGCATCGTAAAAATCTGGCTGACGGGTACACAATCCCAGATCAAGGTTCAAAGCCTTCAATCGGTCCAGTTTCACTTGTGAGCCCGAAGTGCCAATGACTTTTGCCCCCAAAGCCTTGGCCATTTGGAGTGCGGCAACACCCACACCAGACGAAACTCCGGCGATCAAAACCCATTCCTGAGGCTGCAGGCGTCCCTGCAGAACAAGCATGTCATGCACCACCAGCGAGACCAAGGGGATGGCTGCGGCCTGGGTCCAGTTCAGCCGCTTCGGAATGGGTAGCGCCTCACGATGATCCATCAAGGCGTATTCGGAAAAAGCGCCTGGGCAACGCCCCATGATCCGTTCACCCACCTGAAAACCGAGAACGCCCTCACCACACGCTACAACTTCCCCGGCAGCTTCCATACCAATGGGTTTGGCGTTACCTCCTGTTCCATGCAGGCTATGACCGAAGATGAACTCACCTCGGTTCAATCCAGCAGCTCTGACACGGACCAGAATTTGGCCGGCCCCCGGCTTAGGTTGCTCCAGGTCGCGCAATTCAATTTCAGCACGACCATTTTTCACTTCCATCCAGTAGGATTTCACTTACTTCTCCAGAACATTGACAACAGGCTTGCCTGCAAAAATTAAAAGTTAGGGCCCAACCGACCATCGACCCAGCTTGGCTCGATAGCCTTTATCTTCCCTTGAAGACAGGTTTGCGTTTTTCCATGAAGGCCCGCCGTCCCTCCGCATAATCTTCGCTTTCAAAGCAGGCTCTGATAAGCATTGTGCATTTTTCACGATCAACCTCAGGAGAGGGTTTGAGAATTTCTGCCATGATGGCTTTGCCCGCCCTGACCGTCAAAGGGGCATTGGCCGCCAGTGCCTGGGTATATTCAGCCAGCAGCGCGTTCAATTGCTCGGGTTCACAGGTCCGTGAAATCAGACCAATGGCCTTTGCCTCTCCAGCATCAATCCGGCGGGCTGTAAAAAAGAGGTCCTTAGCCACCCCCGGGCCCACCAGATCCACCAGATTTTTCAATGCTGAATAACGATAGCCCAAACCCAAACGGGCCGCCGGTATGGAAAAAATTGCGTCCGTTGCCGCTATTCGGATATCACAACTCATTGCCACATTGACTCCACCACCGATACACCAGCCACGGATACTTGCCAGGGTGGGTTTGCTGAAATCATGAATCCACATCAAGGCCTGTTCGGCCATGGCCTCGTAGCGGGTCACCGCCTCTTTGGCTGCACGTTGGTCCTCGAACTGGCTGATATCTGCGCCAGAGACAAAGGCTTTTTCACCGGCACCGGAAAACACAACCAACCTTATTCGATCATCCGATTCAGCCTGAGCCAACAGAAGAGGAATCGCTTCCCACATGTCAACAGACAAGGCGTTATGACGATCAGGGTTGTTAAATTGAATGTGCAGCGTGCTATCGTCCTGCCCCATCCAGCATTTCACCCGGTCTGTAATCGACTGATAGCTAATCTGGGTCATTTCAATACACTCCCCTGGATTTGAGTTCGCTCAGCTCGTCTGCCGCCAAACCCAACTCAAGCAAAATTTCCTCACTGTGTTCTCCCCGCTTGGGCGCAGCCCGGGCAATTGTGCTGGGTGTGCGTGTCAGTTGCACAGGTTGCCCAACCAGACGCTGGGCTCCGTGATGTTTTGAGATCACCTCATGAACCATGCTCAGGTGCTCGATCTGTGGTTCTTCAAACACTTCTTTGATGGTATTGATCAGGCCACATGCGACGCCACCTTCGTTGAAACGTTCGACCCAATAGGCGCGATCATGGTCCGCAAGGCGAAGGTTAATCTCGGCATTCAGGGCATCACGGTTGATTGAGCGCCCCTTTTTGTCATGGAAGCGGGGATCATGAACCCACTGCGGCGCACCCAGAATATCGCAGAAACGCTCCCATATCTTGGAGCCAAATACGGCGATGTTCATGTAACCGTCACGGGCCTTATAAACGCCGGTCGGAATACTGGTAGGGTGAAAGTTTCCCGCCTGTTTTGGAACCTCACCCTCAATCAGCCAGCGAGAAGTCTGAAAATCCATCATGTAAACCATGGACTCCAACAAGGAAGTATGGAGCCATTGGCCTTTGCCAGAAGACTCTCGCTCCAGCAATGCCACCAGTATCCCCTGCGCTGCGAAAACGCCGGCGCACAGGTCTGCAATCGGAATGCCAACCCGCATGGGAGCATCGCCGGGTTGTCCTGTAACAGACATCAACCCCCCCATGCCCTGGGCAATCTGATCAAAGCCTGGCCGCTTTGCCAGCGGCCCAGTCTGACCAAAACCAGAAATACTGGCATAGACCAGACCAGGCTGGGCCTGACTGAGGGATTCATAGTCAATTCCCAGGCGATATTTGACATCAGGCCTGAAATTTTCAACAACAACGTCAGCCGAGGAAATCAGGCGCTTGAGTACGGCGATCCCCTCAGGCTCCTTGAGGTTGAGCGTGATGGACCGTTTATTACGATGGGTATATTGGTAGTCTGATCCATCCTGGCCTCCCAAGGTATCGTCGCCACGCATGTGCTCAGGCATCTGAACCTGAATAACATCAGCACCCCAATCGGCCAGTTGACGGCAAGCCGTCGGACCAGCACGCACCTGCGTCAAATCGATGACACGAAACCGTTTCAGCGCCTCGGATGCGGGCAGGTGGGGCATTGCATATTTCTCCGTATTTTGGAAGGTCAGGCCAGGGCAGAATCTACACGATTCCGAGATTCAATCTCAGGGCAATTTCATTTTTTCTCAACGCGATCATGAACCAACACCTTAATCTTCGAGTCTGCTGCTTCGGTGTACCGACAAAGTGGCTGATGGAACCTACAGGATCGCGCTGAGCTTATGGAAATTGTTTATGCAGACAACACGCTGCTGGTGGCCAACAAGCCCAGCGGGCAGCTTAGCGTTCCGGGGCGCGGACCTGACAAGCAAGACTGCCTGAGCCGTCAAATCCAGCAACGGTTTGCTGATGCCCTTGTTGTGCACCGACTGGATATGGCCACCTCAGGCTTGATGCTGATGGCGCGCGGCACCGAGATGCAACGTCTGTTTAACAAAGCATTTGCTCAACGCCAAGTCCGAAAACGCTATACGGCCATTGTCAGCGGCCAGCTTGGGTCAGTCTCTCTGCATTGGAGCACGATCGACCTCCCACTGATGTCTGACTGGCCACGCCGCCCGCGTCAGATGATTCACCCCGAGGGGCGCCCCAGTCTGACACGCTGGCGTGTGCTGGCACATGAGACCAACCCGGATGGCAAGATTCAAACCCGACTTGAGCTTGAACCTGTCACTGGCCGCTCCCATCAGTTGCGCGTTCACCTTCAAGCGCTAGGTCACCCGATTGTGGGCGACAGGTTGTATGGGTCAGTCAATCCTGCTGACCAGTCTCCAAGACTGTTATTGCATGCCCACGAATTAGGTCTTCAGCATCCCGCTGATCAGAACTATCTGCAATTCTCCTCCGCCCCCCCTTTCTAGTGGTCTGAACCCGAAAAAAGATGCCGCAGAATTGACATCCTGAAATCTATGACAAGGGCTCTACAAAAGCAGCATCAGCCTACTTGATATACGTCACAGTCAACGCATATTGCTCACTCTCACTTCGAGCGTATGTTAGCTTTGACACCTTTCAAAATCATAGGAGGAACACCATGACTGAAATGACTTCGGCCCAGAGAAACAAATTGATGGATGACTTGCGAGTTGTGATATCCGATGCTGAAGAACTATTGCGCTTGACTGCTGATCAGGCCAGTGGCACCGTAGCGGAAGTTCGAGGCCGAATTGAGAGCCGACTTCAACAAGCTCGCAGCCAGCTTTCACACATGCAGGAAATTGCTATCGCCAGAGCAAAAGCCGCTGGGCACGCTGCAGACGAATATGTCCATGAAAACCCATGGAAGTCTATTGGTGCTGCAGCCGGATTTGGTCTGCTAATTGGTGTCTTGATCAGTCGTCGCTAAGACACATGCTTCAAGTTGAGGCCGGTCACGGCCTTTTTGCTTCCTTGCGTAAGTTGCTGGCTACTGGGGTAGACACCCTTAAAACCCGGCTAGAACTACTCAGCATCGAGATTGAACAGGAAAAACTCAGACTGTTCAGCGCTCTGGTGTACTTTGGCTTTTCATTACTGCTATTAGGAATTGGTCTGCTGTTTTTGGGTGCCTTGCTGGTTTTGCTGTTTTGGGATAGCTACCGAATCGTTGCATTGGCAAGCATGACACTGGTATTTATTCTCGGTGGACTTTGGTTGCTGCAATCTGCATTGATTCGTCTGCGTGCGCCGGGTGGATTGTTTGCAAGCAGCTTGTCTGAACTTACCAAAGACAGCCAGGAACTTGGCAAGCCGATCTGATGCAGGGCTTACTCATGGGTATTTCACACGCTGAAGAACTGGCCCAACGCAAACAGTGGCTGCTGGTCCGGAGCGACCAGCTTCGACAAGGCTTTAAACAAAACCTGCAACAATTTGCCCTCCCGCTGGCAAAGTTGGACTCTACAGTTCAGGGGCTTCGCTGGCTTGCGGCCCATCCCTTGTTACCGTTGGGCGCGTTGGTCAGTGTTTTCTTGCTTAGCCCTCGAAAGACAGCAGGGTGGATACCCCGCATTTTATGGGGATGGACAATGTACCGAAAGGCCAAGGACTGGTTATCTCTTTTGCGGCCGGGTTGATCTATCTACTCACGAACCACGAGGACTGACAGCTTGCTGTGTGAAAGCACACGCTGAGTCTCGCTTCCAAGGACGATTTTTTCCAGGCCATGTCGTCCATGGGAGCCCATGACGATCAGGTCCGATCTTGATGATGCTGCGGCCTCCAGGATTCCCCGCCATGCGCCGTGCGCCTCAACCACGCGGCCAGCAGCTTTCACCCCAGCTTGTTCACAGGCTTTCAAAGCTTGGTCATTGGCTTGCTTGGCTTCTGCTGCAGCAGCGCTGAGATACTCAGCCTGGCCGTAGGCAAAATCACTGCCCAAGCCGGTAAATGGATAAGGATCGATCACATAGACAACTGTGACATCACCATCAAAAGCTTTTGCCAACTCGATCGCTTTCAGCACCGCATACTGAGCTGCCGAAGAACCGTCTACAGGAACCAAAATATGCTTGTACATTTCAGTCATCCTTTCCATCGGACATTGGCGTGACTTTGCTTCAGCAAAGCCTCAATTCAGTTGACAGACGTCAATCCAACTTTAGAAAGTGTTTTCGGTAGTGATCAACTTCATCAATGGATTCGTGGACATCTGCTAGCGCAGTGTGTTTTTGCTGCTTCTTGAAGGCGCTGTAAATATCAGGGCGCCAGCGCTTGGCAAGTTCCTTGAAGCTGCTCACATCCACATTTCGGTAATGGAAAAAGGCTTCCAGCCTGGGCATATATTTGGTCAGAAATCGTCGATCCTGCCCAATGCTGTTGCCGCACATGGGAGCAGCCCCCTTAGGCACATACCGGGACAAAAATTCGATCATTTGATCCTCAGCCTGAGCCTCGTTCATCGTTGAAGCCCTAACCCTGTCAGTCAAACCACTTCGACCGTGCGTTCCTTTGTTCCAGGCGTCCATTTTTTCCAGCAATTCGTCACTCTGATGAATCACCAGTACAGGACTTTCAATGCGAGGCGTGAGATTTGGGCCGGTGACAATAATTGCAATCTCAAGAATGCGCTCTTTCTCAGGATCCAGACCGCTCATTTCGCAATCCAGCCAGACCAGGTTCAGCTCGGATTTGGCCAAAGCCTTATCAGGCGTATCGACTTGAATTTGGTTCATAGGTCCTATTGTCGCTGATCGCCTAAACTCCACCTCCATGACCGATAAACCCGAATTTCTATTTACCTTCTTATTCGCGTTGGCTCTGCTGAGCGAATTGGCAATCCGTTTTTGGCTTGCCATCCGCCAGACCCGTCATGTAGCCAAGCACAGCCATGCCGTCCCTCCCGCCTTTATCTCCAGAATTGGCCTGCAAGCGCACCAAAAGGCAGCGAACTATACACTTGCAAAAAACCGCTTCAGCTTGGTAGAAATAGCATTCGGCGCCGCGATTTTGCTTGGCTGGACGCTATTGGGCGGCCTTGATGGACTTAACCGCAGTCTGGTCACGGTGATGGGTCATGGCATTGGTCAGCAACTGGCATTGTTTTTTGGATTTGCAATGATCAGCGCCCTGCTCCAATTGCCATTGTCGATTTATCACACCTTTGTGATTGAACAAGGTTTCGGGTTCAACAAGATGACACCGAAACTTTGGATTCAAGACCAGATCAAGGGCGCGCTTATCGCTTTGGTGATAGGTCTACCCCTGGCCGCCTTGATTCTCTGGGTGATGTCTGCCACCGGCCCTTGGTGGTGGCTTTGGGCCTGGTGCATTTGGACTGGATTTAACTTGATGCTGATGTTTATTTATCCCAGCTTCATTGCCCCACTATTCAATCGTTTTCAGCCACTAGAAGATGCAGAAATCAAGGATCGCGTCAATGCGTTGATGAAACGATGCGGTTTTTCAGCCAAAGGGCTATTTGTCATGGATGGCAGCAGGCGAAGTGCCCATGCGAATGCCTATTTCACCGGCTTTGGATCTACAAAACGCGTAGTTTTCTACGATACCTTGCTTGCCCGCCTGACCCCTGCCGAAATTGATGCAGTCCTGGCGCACGAGCTTGGTCACTTCAAGCATCGTCATATACCCAAGCGGATGTTGAGCCTGTTTGGCATGAGCCTGGCTGCCTTGGCGCTGCTCGGCTGGCTATCCACCCGGCAATGGTTTTATGCCGGTCTTGGAGTGAACCCTAATCTGTCCTCACCGAATGATGCACTGGCACTCATTCTGTTCATGCTGACCATACCCGTTTTCAGCTTCTTCATTTCTCCTGTGTTTGCCAGTCTGTCACGGCGTCATGAATTCGAAGCAGACAACTATGCAGCAACTCAAACAGATGGCCGCGAGTTGGCCAACGCTCTTTTAAAACTCATTGAGGATAATGCATCGACCCTGACGCCTGATCCCCTGTATGTAGCCTTCTACTACTCTCATCCACCAGCCTCGCAACGGCTCGCGCGCCTGACGAGTGCGTAAGCAATTTGCACAACATCATGAAGCGAGCCCTGGGTATTTCCGATATCACAGAAAAGCTGAGGTCCTTGCCCGGATGGGAGCTAGAAAGCAAGGGGGCCTCTCACCAAATTGCAAAAAACTTTGAATTTTCAAACTTTCTCGATGTCATGGCTTTTGCCAATGCAATAGCCTGGCTTGCTGAACGAGCCAACCATCATCCTGAAATCACACTCAGCTACAAACATTGCCAGGTACGCTGGCAAACCCATGATGCTCATGGCATTACACAGCTTGATTTTGACTGCGCTGCACAAGTCAACGCATTGTTAGGACCCACTCTTGATCTCCAACCCAGCCCCTGAAACCGGCTTGGTAGTTGCCAGCCATGGGCATCACGTACTGGTGGAATCGGCTGAGGGTAAACGCCTGATATGTACCTCTCGGGGGAAAAAAAACCAGGCCGTGGTTGGCGACCATGTGCGTTGGCTGCCAAGTGGAGAGGGCGGAACAATTGAATCAGTCAACCCAAGACGCAATTTGCTATACCGGCAGGACCAGATTCGCAGCAAGCACTTTGCTTCAAATCTGGATCAGGTTCTGATTCTTCTTGCCGCTGAACCGGAGTTTTCAGATAAGCAACTAACTCGCGCACTGATTGCAGCAGAAGCCGCCCATATTCAGCCATTGATCGGCCTCAACAAAGGCGACCTGAAAAACCCTTTCAAATTAGCCTGGGAAAGGCTCGCACCTTACCGCCAAATGGGATATGAGGTGCTACCCCTGGCAATTGCTCCGAAAACTGACACTTTGAATTTCATTTTGGAGTCCTTGTGGAACAAGTTGGAAGGAAAAATCACTTTGGTACTTGGCCCTTCAGGGGTAGGCAAGAGCACACTCATCAACAAATTGGTGCCCGGAGCGCAAGTATTGACCAGAGAAATTTCTCATGCCCTGAACTCGGGCCGACATACGACAACCAACACCCTGTTGTACTGGGTTGACGCGGACCATCGTACTGCATTGATTGATTCACCCGGCTTTCAGGAGTTCGGGCTACATCACATTGACGTGCTTCAACTACCCGCACTGATGCCCGATATACAGGCGCATACGGGTCAATGTCGTTTCTACAACTGCACACATTTGCATGAACCTGGCTGCGGAGTCCACCAGGCAGTCTTGGACGCAAAAATCAGCGAACGACGCTATCGGCTCTATAGTGAGTTGTTCTCAGAATTGTCTGAGGCAGCGCGATATTGAACTCTAGCCCAAAAGGCGAGCCAGGGTGAGCAGGAAAAGCAACAGCATCCACATGACGACTGACCGCCATATCAATCCCACAATGCTTCTCAAATGCGCTGGCTCGGGATCTGCACGAACTGGCGCAACCAGCGCTTCAGAATCCAGGGGTAAGGGCGCAGCCACATCAGGACTTAGCCGAACATTGATTGCGCCAGCTGTCGCTGCAATGATGATTCCCTCATTGTTATCTCCAAATTGAGCCTGGAAGCTACGCCAACTCTCGATCGCATCCTCAAAGCTGCCCACGACTGCAAAACCCAAGGCCGTGACCCGCGCTGGAATCCAGTTGATCCAATGCCAGCCGGTCTGAGCTGCCCGAAGCATGGCATCGCTGACCGGCGCGACATCCTGCTGCAAGTTATTCTGCGAAAACCGTGGCAAATACTCGGCCAATCGGTAAAGAACGGCGCCCATCGGACCCAAGCCCAATCCTGCGAGCACTGAAAACCATGCCAGAACCCCAAAAACATGGTGATGCGCAGACAGGACCGATCGCTCTATGACAAGCCGGACAAGTTCGCGTCTGCTGAGTTCACGGACATCAGATTGCGACCACTTAGCAAACAGTTCACGTGCCTTGCTGTCATCATCAGCGTCAATGGCAGCACGAATTTCAGTGAAATGATGGCTGAATTGCCTAAATCCCAGAGTAAGGTACAAGACAAGGATGTTCCAAAAAATGGCTGCTGGCCAACCAAGCCAATATTGCAATGCCCAGTAAATACCCATCGCGGCCACTGCTGGGGCAATCACAGCAAGGCCCCATGCCAGCCAGCCATGAAGCAGGCGACCGGCATCCAGGCTATGCACTAACCACTGAAGCCACCCACGCAGGGCGGCCCCGGCGGGATTGTTCACACTCAACGGGCGCGCCTGTTCAAGCAACAACGCTACCAAGACGGATAGAAAACTCATAGGCGAATCTTAGCGCTGCGTTCAAGCAGTAACAAATCGGTACAAATTTCGCAGCAGCCCCGCGGTAGCGCCCCAGATAAAACGTTCGCTAGGCCCATCCTGGAAGGGCATGGAAAACCACTCTCGGTTCAACTCACCAAATTGGACTTGATGTCTTTGATGATTAGCCGGGTTCATCAGGAAATCCAGGGGGACCTCAAAAGCTGAAGCCACCTCTTCCGGATTGAGGGTCAGCGTAAACCCGGGTTGGACCAAGGCTACAACTGGGGTGACCATGAAAGCGGTTCCCGTTGTGTAGACCGGCAGCGTTCCCAGTACCTGCACAAAGGCTCGGGACAGACCGATCTCCTCTTCGGCTTCACGCAGCGCGGCTGCAACAATATCGACATCCTCGGGGTCAACTTTCCCCCCCGGAAAAGCAACCTGACCTGAGTGATTTCTAAGTTGCTGGGTGCGTTGGGTCAGCAGTACGGTAGGCCTGTCATGGGTGATGATTGGGACAAGAACTGCCGCTGAACGTGGGGCACGATCAGTAAATAAAGGCTCGGCTCTTAATTCTGGCTGCCATAGAGGAGGAACATTAAATCGCTGGCGAAGAGCATCCGGGGCCAGAACTTCTGGGGAGGCGCAAGGCAAATCCAAATCGCGGCCAATCACAGGTGCAAGCCGCGGGTCAAATCCCGGAATTTGCGATAGCGATGTGATCGGTTGGGTCACGGTTTGATCAGCTCAAATAAAAAAACCGCCACTAGCATCGGCTGGAGGCGGTTTTGATTTTGAATTTCTGGCTTATTCGCTGGCCGCAACTGCCTTGCTGACCAGTTTTTCCTTGATGCGAGCCGACTTTCCTGAGCGTTCACGCAGGTAGTACAACTTGGCACGCCTGACATCACCCCGGCGCTTAACTTCAATACTTGCAATCAGGGGGCTATAGGTCTGGAATGTGCGCTCCACCCCCTCACCACTGGAGATTTTGCGAACGGTAAAGCCGCTGTTGAGGCCACGGTTGCGTTTTGCGATAACGACGCCTTCGTATGCCTGCAGGCGCTTACGGGTTCCTTCAACGACTTTGACGCTGACGACAACGGTGTCACCAGGTGCAAACTCAGGAATGTTTTTGCCCAAACGGGCGATCTCCTCTTGCTCGAGGGTTTGGATAAGGTTCATGATGGCCTCTTTGGATCATGTTCGCGCCTGCACCGGGATTGGTGCGTCAACAGCCTGGATTTGAAACCACCAGACGGCCGTACAGAGGATCAAAACATAGCATTATATCAGGATGAGCAAGACGGAATTAACTGGACAAGGTCTTCAGGAAACTTTCGTCCTCCTGGCTCAATCGCCCCTGGCTTCTGGCATGTGCAAGCAAGTCCGGCCTGAGTTGACTTGTCAGTCTTAGCCGCTGTTGACGCCTCCATTGCTCAATCCGTTGATGGTTGCCGGACAATAAAACGACTGGCACCTGCTGCCCGTTCCAGGATTCGGGACGGGTGTAATGAGGGCAATCAAGCAGGCCATCGAGTCCGGCATTGAAGCTGTCCTGGGCGTGACTTTCCGCGTCCCCCAGCACTCCTGGCTGGAGCCTGGCAACCGCATCAAGCAAGGCCAGGGCGGCAAATTCACCACCCGACATGACAAAGTCGCCCAAACTGACCTGCTCATCCACGAAAGCGTCAATAAAGCGTTGATCAACTCCTTCGTAACGGCCACAAACCAGAATCGCTCCTTCACTTTTAGACCAGCGCTGGACCATGCCATGGTGCAGCGCACGTCCATGGGGCGAAAACATCAGAACCGGGGCCGGCTTTTTACGCTGGGATTGCGCTTGCGCCAGCGTGAGCGTCAGCGGTTCGGCCAGCATCACCATGCCGGGCCCACCACCAAAAGGACGATCATCCACCCGGCGGTAGTTGCCTTCGCCATGATCGCGTGGGTTATGCAACACCACCTGAATTTGCCCGGACTGAAATGCCCTGCGTGTCACCCCACTGTTGATCAAGGGGACAAAGAACTCCGGAAACAAGGTCAGTACATCAAACCGCATGAAATACAGTCACCCGTTAAAGGTAATCCGGCTGCCAATCAACAGTAATGCGCCGCGCCGCGAGATCGACGGCATCGACATAAGCTGAGACGAAGGGAATCATTCGCTCGGATTGTTTACCTTGCTGCTCAAAGCTCACTACCATCACCGTCTGTGGACCGGTGGCCAAAAAATCCTTGACCCTACCTAATGACAGACCCTCGCGATTGACGACTTCCAGGCCAATAAGATCAACCCAATAGAACTCGTCTGTATCCGGCGTGGGAAAACTGGACCGAGGAATGAAAATCCGCGCTCCGCGCAATATCTCGGCTTGAGATCGATCGGTGAACTCCTGAGCGCTGGCTACCAAACCCTCAGAATGCTCCCGGGCTGTACTGATTCGAAGCAATGCAACACCACTAAAGCCCCTGGGACCTTTTTCAGCGGGCATCAGATACCAGCGCTTGGAAGAAAACAGCGCCTCTGGTGAGGCGCTGTAGGACGAGACCTTGAACCAGCCTTTGATGCCCCAGGCATCAAGAATTGTGCCTACTTCCACAGCATCAGCAGGCAATTCAGCAGGTTCGAGGCCTGCGATCACGAGCTCAGGCCGCCGTTTTTTGGGTAGCCTGCTTCAACAGACGCTCAACTGTGTCCGAAGTCTGAGCGCCGACACTTTTCCAATAGGTCATGCGATCTTGCGCAATGCGCAGGCTCTCTTCGCCCGACGCGGCAATTGGGTTGTAAAAACCAATGCGCTCGATAAAGCGACCGTCACGCCGAACCCGCTTGTCAGCAACCACGATGTTGAAAAACGGACGGGCTTTCGCACCTCCGCGAGAAAGTCGAATAACGACCATGATTTATCCTTTGGTGTTTGGGAATGATCCCAGCCGTGAAGCTATTTCTATCCAATGTTGAGACACGCGACATGGCCACCCGGCCAGCGACACACTGAATGAACCCATAATTATATCTTTTTTGGAAAAATGCCAACCATTCGATCATGCCAAGAGCAGGATCTGCCCGCCATTACCGAAATTTATGGCTGGCACGTCCAAAACGGTACCGGCACTTTTGAAATAGACCCCCCCAGCCTTGCAGATATGACCGCCCGCTTCAAGGAGGTAACCAGTCGCGGGCTGCCCTGGCTTGTGTGCGAGACGATGGGAAAAGTCATAGGCTATGCTTACTGCAACTGGTTTCGCCCTCGCCCAGCGTACCGGTATGCCGCAGAGGACTCAATTTATATGCGTCAAGACGCCCAGGGGCTTGGGCTGGGTCGGGCACTGTTGTCTGAACTGTTGGTGCGCGCCGAGCAATCCGGCATGCGCAAGATGATCGCAGTCATTGGAGACTCCTCAAATTTCAGCTCCATAGGGGTGCATCAGGCGTGTGGATTTGCGCCGGCGGGCAGACTTCGGGCTACGGGGTGGAAGTTTGATCGCTGGCTCGATACTGTCCTGATGGAAATCACGCTTGGATCTGGAGATTTGAAACCACCTACGAATCAGACATCTTCTTGACATGAAAAACAAAACTCTGGCCGCATGGCTGACATTTATTTTCGGACCCCTGGGCCTGCACCGCTTCTACCTGTTCGGCTTGTCCGACTTCATCGGTTGGCTGTTGCCCTTGCCGACGCTCCTGGGCATGTATGGCCTACAGCGCATCACCCGGTTTGGACTTGACGATTTCCTGAGTTGGCTTTTGGTTCCACTGCTTGGCTTCACCATCGCCGGTTGCGCACTGAATGCCATCGTCTACGGACTGATGTCGCCGGACCGATGGAATGCAAAATTCAATACAAGCGCGTCACCAGATGCGCCACCCGGCAGAACCAACTGGCTGACAATCGGGGCTGTCGCCAGCGCCTTGCTCATAGGCACCGCTGTGCTGTTGGCCAGTCTGGCTTTCAGTTTTCAGCGTTATTTTGAATACCAGGTTCAGGAAGGTCTGCGTATCAGCCAATAAGGTGCGGCCCCAGGGTCAGGTGTGATGATTTGGCAGGGCATTGCCACATCAAACTCAACAGGTTCAACGGCTTATGTCGTCAAAATAATTTGAGACTGACCCAGTAGGCCACGATGGCCACAAAAGCGCTGGCTGGAATGGTGAAAATCCAGGCCCAGACGATGTTGCCCGCAACCCCCCAACGCACTGCACTGGCACGTTGGGCGGAACCAACCCCGACAATTGAACCTGTGATGGTATGAGTTGTGGAAACTGGTATTCCCAGCATGGTGGCCAAAAACAAAGTCATGGCACCGCCTGTTTCAGCACAAAAACCTCCAACTGGCTTGAGTTTGGTGATTTTCTGGCCCATGGTTTTGACAATGCGCCAGCCACCAAACATGGTCCCCAGGGCAATGGCCATATAGCAAGACACGATAACCCATGCAGGAGGCGAAGCCTCCGTCGATGTGACATAACCGGTCGCTACCAGCAACATCCAGATGATGCCAATGGTCTTTTGAGCATCATTGCCGCCATGCCCTAGGCTATAGGCGCCAGCCGATACCAGTTGGAGACGACGAAACCATCCATCCACGCGGGATGGGGAGGCCCTTCGAAACACCCAGGCCACCAACAACATCATCAGGGAGCCCAATAGAAAACCAAGCAATGGAGACACGAAAATGAAGATGACAGTCTTCATGATGCCTGCGGACAAAAGGACATCCGTCCCGGCCTTTCCGATGACAGCGCCCACAATTCCACCGATAAGGGCATGCGAGGAGCTGCTGGGAATTCCGTAGTACCAGGTAATGAAATTCCAGGTAATGGCGCCAATCAAGGCTCCAAAGACCACGTGGGTGTCGACAACACCGGGCTGGACAATCCCCTTGCCGACGGTGGCGGCCACACTGAGATGAAAAATGAAGATTGCAACAAAGTTAAAAAAGGCGGCAAACAGAACGGCTTGTCCAGGACGCAAGACCCCGGTCGAGACGACGGTAGCAATTGAATTGGCCGCGTCATGAAAACCGTTCATGAAGTCAAAAGCCAGCGCCAGAAACACCAGCAAAATGATCACCCACAGGGCGCTTTGGATGCCTTCCATGTGACGTTGCCCTATTAGGAATTCTCGAGGACGATGCCCTCGATCTGGTTGGCAACGTCCTCACACTTATCTGTCACTGTTTCAAGCAACTCATAGATCGCCTTGAGCTTGATTACCTCGCGCACATCGGGCTCTTCACGAAACAGCTTGCTCATGGCATTTCGCATCACCCGATCAGCATCGGACTCCAAGCGGTCGATTTCCTCACAGGTTTTCAGCGCCGCTTCGGCTGTTTTTGGATCAGCAATGTTGCCCAGCATGTTGACGGCATCCTTGACGCGTTCACAGCATTTGACACTTAGGTCGGTCAGACGTGCGATTTCGTCAGTCATGTGACGAACGTCATAAAGGGCCATGGTCTCAGCTGAGTCCTGGAGTAGATCGGCCACGTCATCCAGGGTATTGATCAGGTTATGAATCTGCTCGCGGTCAATCGGTGTGATGAATGTCCTGTGCAAAGCCCGATTGACTTCGTGCGTAATCCGGTCGGCTGCACGTTCGGCACTGTCGACATCCCGATTGTGCTGCTCACGTAAGGTCAGATCGTTGTAGTGTTCCACCAACAGCGAAAAAGCACGTGCGGCTTCGACAATACGGTCGGCATGCTGGTTGAATAGTTCAAAAAAACTGCCATCGCGTGGCATGAGTTTGGCAAACAGCATCGAGGTCTCCTAATTTGAATACTTGTGAGAGGGCGCTATCCCTAAATGTCACGCCCCCAGTTTATCTCAGAGCGTTGAAGGTCACGCCGCCCAGTCCGGCCAGTCAAGCTGCAACTTTCAAAGTTGAGAACGACCAATCAGTTATCCAACCAACCAGAAACGAGTGCGCAAAGGCGACAGGCGCAGCTTCTGGTTAGCGACTGGTCAAAAACTTAAACCTCAACGGCTCGGGCGGTATCCTTGTAATCCTCGATTTGATCGAAGTTCATGTACTTGTAGATCTTGTCCCCGTTGGCATTGAGCACACCAATGTCAGTCAAATACTCCTGACGGCTAGGGATGCGACCCAACTTCGAGCAAATCGCAGCCAGTTCAGCGGATCCCAGATAGACATTGGTGTTTTTTCCCAGCCGGTTGGGGAAATTGCGGGTACTGGTCGACATGACCGTGGCGCCTTCCTTGACCTGCGCCTGATTTCCCATACACAGGGAACAACCGGGCATTTCCATGCGGGCACCAGCCTGACCAAATACACCATAGTGCCCCTCTTCCGACAGTTGCCGCTGATCCATCTTGGTAGGTGGCGCAAGCCATAACTTGACGGGAATATCGCGCTTGCCTTCAAGTAATTTAGAAGCCGCGCGGAAGTGGCCAATGTTGGTCATGCAGGATCCAATGAACACCTCATCAATGGTCGCTCCCGCAACATCAGACAGCGTTTTTGCGTCATCTGGATCATTGGGGCAACAGACAATCGGCTCGGTAATTCCATTTAAATCGATTTCAAGGACTGCAGCGTATTCAGCGTCCTTGTCAGCCTTGAGCAGCTCTGGCTTGGCAAGCCAGGCTTGCATGGCTTTGATCCTTCGGGCAATCGTACGTTCATCATGGTAGCCTTGGGCAATCAGGTTCTTGAGCAACACAATATTGCTGTTGAGGTACTCGATGACAGGTTCTTTGTTCAGCGCCACAGTACATCCGGCAGCAGACCGCTCGGCAGAGGCGTCGGCGAGTTCAAAGGCTTGCTCGATTTTCAAATCTGGCAAGCCTTCAATTTCGAGAATTCGGCCAGAAAAAATGTTTTTCTTGCCTTTCTTTTCAACCGTCAGAAGTCCCTGCTTGATCGCATAGAGAGGAATGGCATGCACAAGGTCACGCAGGGTGACGCCGGGCTGCATTGTTCCCTTGAAGCGCACCAGGACAGATTCAGGCATGTCCAGCGGCATCACCCCGGTAGCGGCAGCAAACGCAACCAAGCCGGATCCGGCCGGAAATGAAATACCAATCGGAAACCTGGTATGGCTGTCGCCACCGGTGCCAACAGTGTCGGGCAAGAGCATCCGGTTAAGCCAGGAATGGATGATGCCATCGCCTGGACGAAGCGAGATTCCTCCGCGGTTGCTCATGAACTCGGGGAGTTCGTGGTGCATCTTGACATCAACGGGTTTGGGATAGGCAGCGGTATGACAGAAGGACTGCATGACCAGATCAGCGCTAAAACCCAGGCAGGCCAGGTCTTTCAATTCATCACGGGTCATGGTTCCAGTGGTGTCTTGCGACCCCACCGAGGTCATGCGGGGCTCGCAGTAAGTGCCCGGCAGGACACCCTGTCCTTCGGCCAGACCACACGCGCGGCCCACCATTTTCTGCGCCAAAGTAAACCCTTTGGATTTTGCAGTCGGGCTGCTGGGCAGGCGAAACAGGGTCGAAGGCGGCAACCCTAGGGCCTCCCGAGCCTTGGCCGTAAGGCCTCGTCCGATGATCAGAGGGATCCGTCCACCGGCCCTGACCTCATCAAACAGGACATCACTTCGCACCGAAAATTCGGCAATGACCTTGCCCTCCTTGAGTGCCTTGCCCTCGTAGGGTCGCAGTTCGATCACGTCTCCCATATTCATCTGGCTAACATCCAGCTCAATCGGCAAGGCCCCGGCATCTTCCATGGTGTTGTAGAAGATAGGCGCAATCTTGCTGCCAAGGCAGACCCCGCCAAAGCGCTTGTTGGGAACGAAAGGAATATCCTTTCCGGTAAACCATAGAACACTGTTGGTGGCAGATTTACGCGATGAACCCGTGCCGACGACATCGCCGACATACGCCACTAGGTTGCCTTTGGCTGCTAAGTCAGTGATGAACTTGATCGGTCCACGCTTTCCGTCTTCTTCCGGCTGAAAGGGGGCGCCCTCGCGTTTGTTCTTCAACATGGCCAGTGCATGCAGTGGGATGTCCGGTCGACTCCAGGCATCGGGCGCAGGAGATAAATCATCAGTGTTTGTCTCACCGGGCACCTTGAAGACGGTAACTGTCATGCTTTGAGGAACCTCGGGGCGACTGGTAAACCATTCGGCATCGGCCCAGCTTTTGAGAACGGCCTGCGCATTAGCATTTCCTTTTTCAGCCTTTTCCTGCACATCGTGGAACTGATCAAACATCAGTAAGGTTGTTTTGAGACCTTGGGCGGCAACCCCACCCACCAGGGCATCATCCAGCAGTTCGATCAGCGGGGATAGGTTGTACCCCCCCAGCATGGTGCCCAGCAATTCGGTCGCTTTTTCCCGACTGATCAGCGCACACTGCTCCTTGCCATGCGCCACAGCAGCAAGGTAACTGGCCTTGACCTTGGCGGCATCGTCAACCCCGGCCGGAACCCGATAAGTGATCAGTTCTACCAGCAAGGCCTCTTCACCGGCAGGCGGGTTTTTCAGCAAATCGATCAACTCAGCCGTTTGTTTGGCAGTCAGGGGCAAAGCAGGTATTCCAAGTGCAGCACGCTCAGCAACATGGGCACGGTACTCTTTTAACATGGGGACTCCTTGAGAAATATTCCAAAAAATTCATCGCTGGGCAACTGCGCCCTCAGAAGTTGGTGCTGGTTCGGGTTCTGGATCCAGGACCGACGGCCGAGGACGCTCTACCATTTCCTGAGCAAATTGGATCTGGTCCGGGTTCATGCACGCATCCACCAGACGCCTTCCCAACTTGTCACTGACAAGCATTGATTTGTTGGCCAACTGCAACCAGGTGACCTGCGCGCGCCGATCCTCCAACCTGATAGCACCGGTTGTGGTCGCAACGGGCGCCATGTGGTAGGTCAGGTTATCTGTGCGCAGCTGAAAGTACCCCGGACCGTGCGGAGAACTCTCGACTGTCACCCAACTACGATTTTCACAGGGTAGGCGCCCCACAAACACCAGTTTGGCCAATTCCAGCTCAGCCTCACCCAGCGGGATGAGCGGAAGAACCGGGGGTTGGACCACGACCGGTGTTACAGGCTGGCGCTTGGGTGTTATCCGGCTGGACTTTTGCACTGTCTTTTTGGCGGGTTGGATCGACTTTTTGATAGGCTGGTTGGTCTGAGCCATAGCTGGCAACCCGTTTTGGAACAAAAGCAAAACAAGCAGTAAGGCCAGGAGTTTCATGGTGCCGTCGTTGACTTTCAAATTCAGAAAAACGCCTTCACCGAATTCGGTAACTCTCTGCCGGTCTGGTGAGCCCGCTCCAGCACTTGCCAGAAATAACGATAGCTGGCACGGTCATGCAGCTGGCCTTCAAAACTAACTGGTGCCCACTGAGCTGCTTGCGCCGCTTCGGTCAGTGCTGCCGCCCGCTCGATATCTGCCGCGCTGGGTGCAAGAGCTTCCAGAATAGGTCGGATCTGATTGGGGTGAATGCTCCACATCCGCGTGAAACCAAACTCACGTCCTGCCTTTTTAGCTGCCAGGCTGATGGCTTGATGGTCATTGAATTCAGTCACAACACAATGAGACGGGACCTTGCCATGGGCATGGCACGCAGCGGCGATTTCCAGCTTAGCCCGAACAACGTGGGGATGGCTGAATTGCCCTGGTTCGCTACCATCGAGTCGAGAACTCATGGCACTGTCCGGAATTGCGCCAGCGTGCGCAGAGACAAAATCCATCAATCCAAAGCTGATCGACTGAACCCTGGGGTGAGCAGCAATGTCAAATGCACGGTGGACGGCTGCAGGGGATTCAAGCAATACCTGAATAGGCAAGGGTTCAAGACGACCGGCTTTTTTTGCTGCGGCATCCACAGCCTTTACAGCTTTTTCAATATCAGCCACTGACTCCACCTTGGGGATCATCAGATGACAAAGTTCCCTGGCGGCCGCACTTACTACGGTATCCACATCAAGGTCAAAGCAGGGGTGATCAACTGGATGCAATCGAACAGCCACCCGAGGCGATGCAGGCAGCTTCTTGGTACTCGCCTGATGGTATGCCTCCTGCGCCAGCCCAGCAACCAGTTGCGCATGGTCCATTTCGCCGCCGACGGGAGCGCCGTCTTCACAGTCAAGCGATGCGTCAAAAACGCAAGTACCAAATTCAGCAATCATTTCAGCCTGCAGTTGCAGGCTTTTTCGCATCCGCTGCTCAACGCCGCTGTAATGGTCACAAACGGGCAGTGACACAGCACCAGCCTGAGCCCCCAATAAAACGTCACGCGGATGCATTAAAAAATTTGGCCTTTGCGATGTTTTTAGGTAAATCCGGTCAGAAATTTACCCGCCTTGGAAATCGCGCTGCACGCTCTACAAAAGGTGCTTCACACCGTCTTGCTCACCCTGCAGTTCGGCCAGGGTCTTATCAATGCACTTTCGGCTGAAGTCATCAATGTCCAGACCTTCCACAACCTTGTATTCACCATTGGCGCAGATTACAGGCATGCCAAACATGATGTCCTTGGGAATGCCGTACTGACCATCCGAGGGAATTCCCATGGTGACCCACTTGCCCTGGGTGCCCAGTGCCCAGTCCCGCATGTGGTCAATGGCGGCATTGGCAGCAGAGGCCGCTGAAGACAGACCACGCGCATCGATGATCGCAGCACCGCGCTTGCCTACGGTGGGCAGAAAAACCGTTTCATTCCAAACTTGGTCGTTGATTAGGGATTTGACGGCATCCCCACCCACTGTGGCAAAGCGATAATCGGCGTACATGGTTGGCGAGTGGTTACCCCAGACGCAGAGCTTCTCGATGTCAGCGACTGCCTTGCCCGTTTTGGCAGCGATTTGAGAGAGCGCCCGGTTGTGATCCAGCCGTAACATCGCCGTGAAATTTTTACGCGGCAGATCTGGCGCAGATTTCATCGCGATGAAAGCATTGGTATTGGCAGGGTTACCAACCACCAGAACCTTGACATTTCGGCTGGCGACTGCATTGAGTGCCTTTCCTTGCGCTATAAAAATCTGGCCGTTGATAGACAGCAACTCAGCACGCTCCATACCTGGGCCACGCGGCCTGGAGCCAACCAACAAGGCGTAATCGGCATCTTTGAAAGCCGTCATCGGGTCACTGTGAGCCGTCATTCCCGACAACAGCGGAAATGCACAGTCCTCCAATTCCATCATGACACCCTTCAGGGCCTTCTGGGCTTTTTCATCGGGGATTTCGAGCAATTGCAGGATCACAGGCTGGTCCTTGCCCAGCATCTCACCGGATGCAATGCGAAACAGCAGGGCGTAACCGATCTGGCCAGCGGCGCCGGTAACGGCAACTCGAACGGGCATTTTGCTCATATTCAGGGACTCCTGGGGGTAAAGGCTGCAGGATTGAACGATGCCGCGCAAGAGCACCGTCCTCGAAAGAAACAGCCGCCAAGTGTAGCGCGAAACGAAGGCGATATCAATTTCTCTTGTATCTTATATAAGATATGATTAACCACCCCACAGGCATTATGCTTTTCCTGACGCCCAACCATGGTTCAAGCCCTCCCATCACCTGAAATCGGCACTAGCGAGTCATCTGCGAGCCCAGCTGGCGGGTCGGGTGTTACGCCCGCTTTCAGCCCGCTCTACCAGCAAATCAAAGAGCTGATTCTGCGCAGCCTTCAAGCTGGTGAGTGGCGGCCCAGCGAGGCCATCCCCAGTGAAATCGAACTGGCAGCACGTTTTCGAGTCAGTCAGGGCACGGTGCGCAAGGCCATTGATGAGTTGGCCGCAGAGAACCTCCTGATCAGGCGTCAAGGCAAGGGCACCTTTGTTGCCACCCACGCTGAGCAGGATGTGCAGTACCGGTTTTTACACCTCAAACCTGACAGTGGCGACTTCACCAGCGATTTGCCAGCCAGCCGGGAGATTGTTGATTGCAAGCGAATACGTGCCTCCAGCGCTGTGGCGCAATCCCTGAACCTACAACCGGGGGAGAGTGTTTTACAGGTCAGGCGCGTTCTCAGCTATGCCGGGCATCCGACGATCCTGGAAGACCTATGGTTACCGGCGACACCTTTCAAGGGCCTAACCGCTGAACGCTTGCGGGATTACAGTGGGCCGATGTACGCTTTTTTCGAGAAGGAATTTGGTGTTCATATGGTTCGGGCAGAAGAAAAAATTCGCGCAGTACTGCCGGATGCCACCCAGGCATCCTTGCTGCGGATATCCCAAGACACCCCTTTGCTCAGCGTTGAGCGCGTTGCCTTCAGCTACAACCATGTACCTATCGAACTGCGCCGCGGCCTTTACCTGACAACCCGGCATCATTACCGCAATGACTTGAATTGAAAGTGCATTTTCTTGCCCCTGACCAGATCTTCTCTACATGCAATTAGCCACCCTATTGACCGTAATAATCAGACTGTTGCCAGTTAGGAAACCTTAACCATGACTTCCTCCCTATCCAAGGTCTCTCGCGTTCGGCCGGAATTTCGCAATATCAACGCTCTGCGCGACCTGCCCACTTACCGGTTGCCGGCTGCTGGCTGGGTCTCCATCCTTCACCGTGTCAGTGGTGCCTTGCTCTTCATCTTGCTGCCATTCATCATCTGGATGTTTGATACCTCGGTCTCATCAGAGTATTCGTTTGCCCGGTTCACTGCGCTTTTCAAAATCGGGGCACTCGGCTTGCCAGGTTTCTTCTACAAATTGGTTGCACTCGCCCTGATTTGGGCTTTCTTGCATCATCTGGTCGCCGGTGTGCGACACCTCATCATGGATGCCGCGCATGTGGTCAGCAAAGAGTTTGGCAAGACCTCAGCCATCGTTACCTTGGCCCTGAGCCTGTCCCTGACCCTGCTACTGGGCGCCAAGCTCTTTAACTTCTACTGATACGCTAAACCTTAGCCCTTAGCGCAACACCTTCTTCAAACAGGAAACATTTATGTCTGTCAACTACGGTTCCAAACGCATCGTTGTCGGCGCTCATTACGGTCTGCGTGACTGGATTGTCCAGCGCGCCAGTGCCGTCTTGATCGCGCTGTTTACCTTGCTGGTGCTGGCTCAGGTGCTGCTCACAAGCGGACCGATCGACTATCGGACCTGGGCAGGTATTTTTGCGACGCAGTGGATGAAATTTTTGAGTTTTGCCGTGATCGTTGCGCTCACCTGGCATGCCTGGGTAGGAATGCGAGACATCTGGATGGATTACATCAAACCCGTCTGGCTACGCCTATCCCTTCTGGTAACAACCATTGCCTGGCTGGTTGGTTGCGCTGGCTGGGCCATTCAAGTTCTGTGGAGACTTTAATGTCGTATTCCTCGTATCCCGTTTCTCAACGTAAATTTGATGTTGTGATCATTGGCGCCGGGGGCGCCGGTATGCGTGCATCACTTCAGCTGGCGCGCGCTGGTCTGAATGTGGCGGTTTTATCCAAGGTCTTTCCTACCCGCTCTCACACGGTCGCGGCCCAGGGCGGCATTGGTGCATCCTTAGGCAATATGACTGAAGACAACTGGCACTATCACTTCTATGACACGGTCAAGGGTTCAGACTGGCTGGGCGATCAAGACGCCATCGAGTTCATGTGCCGTGAGGCCTCCAAAGTGGTCTATGAGCTTGAGCACATGGGCATGCCTTTTGATCGCAACCCGGATGGAACTATTTATCAGCGACCCTTTGGCGGCCACACAGCCAACTATGGTGAGAAGCCGGTACAACGCGCCTGCGCTGCCGCTGACCGCACTGGTCACGCCCTGTTGCATACCCTTTATCAGCAAAATGTTTCGGCTCGCACCCAGTTTTTTGTTGAATGGATGGCTCAGGACCTCATCAGGGACTCTGAGGGCGATGTGGTTGGTGTCACTGCCCTGGAAATGGAGACCGGTGACCTGCATGTCTTGCAAGCCAAGACCGTCCTGCTAGCCACTGGAGGCGCTGGAAGAATTTTCGCTGCATCAACCAATGCCTTCATCAATACAGGCGATGGCCTGGGGATGGCGGCTCGAGCCGGCATTCCGCTGCAGGACATGGAATTCTGGCAATTCCATCCAACCGGCGTCGCCGGCGCCGGCGTTCTTCTGACCGAGGGCTGCCGTGGTGAGGGTGCAATTTTGCTCAACAGCCACGGTGAGCGCTTCATGGAGCGCTACGCGCCCACCCTGAAAGATCTGGCGCCTCGAGACTTTGTTTCTCGGTGCATGGATCAGGAGATCAAGGAAGGCCGTGGATGCGGCCCCAATAAGGACTATGTGCTGCTAAAACTTGACCACCTGGGAGCCGATACGATTCACAAACGCCTCCCCTCTGTTTATGAAATTGGGGTCAATTTTGCCAATGTCGACATCACCCGCGAAGCGATTCCGGTGGTGCCGACCATTCACTACCAGATGGGCGGCATCCCCACCAATGTCCATGGACAGGTTGTGGTACCGAACTCGCAAGGCGGGCAAGCCGTGGTCAATGGTTTGTATGCGGTGGGTGAATGCTCCTGCGTGAGCGTTCATGGCGCCAATCGTCTGGGCACGAATTCCCTGCTCGATCTGATCGTTTTTGGCAGAGCAGCGGGCAACCACATTGTTGCTTTCAACCAGGCCAACAAACACCATAAACCCCTGCCGTCAAACGCTACCGATCTGACCCTGGCGCGCCTGAGCCGACTGGACAGCAGCACTTCCGGCGAATATGCGCAGGATGTCGCGGGAGACATTCGCAGCGCCATGCAGCAACACGCCGGGGTTTTTCGTACGCAAGCCAGCCTGCACGAAGGCGTTCAAAAAATCAATGCCATCAGAGAAAGAGTGGCGCATATCACCCTCAAGGACAAATCCAGGGTCTTCAATACCGCGCGCATTGAGGCCCTTGAAGTTGAGAATCTGATTGAAGCCGCCCAGTCCACCATGACTTCGGCGGCTGCCCGCCAAGAGTGTCGTGGCGCCCACACTGTGGAAGACTACGAACGGGGAGCGGATGACCCTGATTTTCCGTTGGGAAGAAATGACAAGGAATGGATGAAGCACACCTTGTGGCACAGCGCAGACAACAGCCTGAGCTACAAACCAGTCAACCTAAAACCTTTGACAGTTGAGTCGGTTCCGCCCAAGGTCAGAACTTTCTGAAATCCACCGACCTATATGACCCGACAGACCCCGCTGAGCTGTATTGAGCCCCTTCAAGACTGAGCACATCATGCAAAAAAGAACTTTCAAAATCTATCGATATGACCCCGATCGGGATGCCAAGCCTTTCATGCAGACGATTGAAATCGAGCTCGATGGCCATGAGCGCATGCTGCTCGATGCTCTGATCAAGCTTAAGGCCGTCGACCCTTCCTTGTCATTCCGACGCTCCTGCCGCGAAGGGGTTTGCGGTTCGGATGCCATGAATATCAATGGAAAAAACGGGCTGGCTTGCCTGACCAATTTGCGCACACTGCCTTCCACCATCGTGCTCAAACCATTACCCGGCCTGCCTGTCGTGCGCGACCTGATCGTGGACATGACTCAATTTTTTAAGCAATACCATTCCATCAAGCCCTACCTGATCAATGACACGATCCCGCCTGAAAAAGAGCGGCTTCAATCGCCGGAGGAGCGTGAGGAATTGAACGGCCTCTATGAATGCATCTTGTGCGCGAGTTGCTCCACCAGTTGCCCAAGCTTCTGGTGGAACCCAGACAAGTTCGTCGGCCCTGCCGGTTTGCTGCAGGCCTATCGATTTATCGCCGACAGCCGGGATCAGGCTACCGGCGAACGCCTGGATAATCTGGAAGATCCCTACCGGCTGTTCCGTTGCCATACCATCATGAACTGTGTCGATGTTTGCCCAAAGGGCCTGAATCCAACCCGCGCCATCGGAAAAATCAAGGACATGATGTTGTCTCGTGCCATCTAGGATCCCGGGGGAAACCATGGTCGAAGGTCAGCTGCTTGATGCCGCCGCCCTCAGCAAGCTCAAATGGCGCTGTCGTCGCGGTTTGTTGGAAAATGACCTCTTTCTTGAACACTTCTTCCAGAATTTCGAAAGTGAATTAACCCTACGGCAAGCCGATGGACTGATGGCGCTGATGGAACTTGGCGACAATGACCTGCTTGATCTGAACCTGGGACGCAAACAGATAGAAGAGGTTGATCCTGCCTTGAATCGCGCAGACGTGCTGGAAGTCTTGAACATGTTGAAACTGAAAGGACAAAAATGAAACAAGCCGACAACAAAGCCACGCTGTCATTTAGCAATGGCACGCCCAGCATTGACCTGCCCGTGTATCAAGGCAGCATTGGCCCGGATGTCATTGACATTCGTAAGCTCTATGGACAGACCGGCATGTTCACCTATGACCCCGGCTTTCTATCCACCGCATCCTGCCAGTCCGCCATCACTTATATCGATGGCGACAAGGGTGAACTGCTCTACCGAGGCTACCCGATAGAGCAGTTGGCCGCTCAGTGCGACTTTCTGGAAACCTGTCATCTTCTGCTGTACGGTGATCTGCCAAATGTTCAGCAAAAGGCCGACTTCAACAAGCGCGTCATCAACCACACCATGGTTAACGAACAACTCCAGTTCTTCCTGCGTGGCTTTCGGCGAGACGCTCACCCCATGGCTGTGATTACCGGACTGGTGGGCGCCATGTCAGCTTTCTACCATGACAGCACCGATATCAACAATCCAGAGCACCGGGAAATTTCTGCGATACGCCTGATCGCCAAAATGCCGACCCTGGTTTCCCTGGCCTATAAGTACAAAATGGGCCAGCCCTACATGTACCCGCGCAATGAACTCAGCTACTCAGGCAACTTCCTGCGCATGATGTTTGGTACCCCTTGTGAGGACTATCAGGTCAACCCGGTCCTGGAGCGGGCCTTGGACCGAATCTTCATTCTGCATGCTGACCATGAGCAAAACGCCTCCACCTCCACTGTGCGCCTGTGTGGCTCCTCCGGGACCAATCCATTTGCAGCCATCGCCGCTGGTGTCGCCTGTCTGTGGGGACCCGCTCACGGGGGCGCCAATGAAGCCTGTCTGAATATGTTGGAAGGGCTTCAAGCCAACGGCGGCGCGGAAAAGGTCGGTGAGTTCATGAACCAGGTCAAAGACAAGAACTCTGGCGTTCGCCTGATGGGGTTTGGTCACCGGGTTTACAAAAACTACGACCCACGCGCCAAACTGATGCAGGACACCTGCAAGGAAGTTCTGGCCGAATTGGGACTGGAGAAGGACCCCTTGTTCAAGTTGGCCATGGCACTGGAAAAAATTGCGCTGGAAGACGACTACTTTGTGCAGCGCAAGCTCTACCCGAATGTGGACTTCTACTCTGGCATTGTCCAGCGCGCCATTGGCATTCCGGTGAACATGTTCACCGGAATTTTTGCACTGGCCCGCACTGTGGGCTGGATTGCTCAGCTCAATGAAATGATCGGTGATCCAGAGTACAAAATTGGCCGTCCGCGCCAGCTGTTCACGGGCTCAAAGCGGCGAGAGGTTTCGCCAATCAGCCAGCGCTGAACCACCCTCTCCCACTCAAAACCCGCCGTTCAGTCATGTCGGCGGGTTTTTTCACAAGACATCAAGTCATGCAATACCTCGATCAAGCTGAACAATTGCGTGATCACCTGCGTAATGCGCGAGCGGCTCAAACGTGTCAATGCACCTTGGGCTGCTCTTCAAGCTGGACCAGTTTCACCGAGGAGCGCTGGCCAATCAGCCAGATGAAAGAGGTGGCGACCTTGCGTGACCCTGAGGTGCATGAACCGACCTTTGAGGAAAAACATCCGCAAGGCACCCGCTATGACTCATCGGACGCGCCGGTGGCCATGCGCTACTTTCCCTACAACCGTTGCGATCTCTGGCTGTGTCAGCGTTGCCAACAGCATGTACTTCGGTACACCGAGTTTGGCGGCTATTACGTTGACCACAGGGTTCGAGCCATCGGAACAGGCACCCAAATTCTTGATTGAGCAAGCATTACTCTGATGACCTCCTTCCTGGAGGCGCCTGAGCCGCATAAAATCGCTCATTCCTTATCAAAAACCCAACAATCGCCGAGTACATAGCCTATGGGACGCACGCTTTACGACAAGATTTGGGACGAACACGTCGTCCACACTGAAGAGGACGGTACTGCTGTTCTTTACATCGACCGTCATCTGGTGCATGAAGTAACCAGTCCGCAGGCTTTTGAGGGTCTGCGTCAGGCTGGCCGCAAGGTTTGGCGGGTCAGCTCGATTGTGGCCACGGCCGACCACAACACCCCGACCACCGGGTGGGAACTTGGTTACGACGGAATTTCTGACCCAATCAGCAAGGAACAGGTCACCACCCTGGACGCCAATATCAAGGCATCGGGGGCGGCAGCGTACTTTCCATTCCTGACCAAGCGACAAGGTATCGTGCATGTGATTGGCCCTGAAAATGGCGCCACACTGCCTGGCATGACCGTGGTTTGCGGCGACAGTCACACCTCGACGCATGGTGCATTTGGCGCTCTGGCCCATGGTATTGGGACCAGCGAAGTTGAACATGTGATGGCGACCCAGACTTTGCTTGCCAAAAAAGCACGCAATATGCTGATCAGTGTCGAAGGCAACTTGCCCAGAGGCTGTGGCGGCAAGGATATCGTTCTGGCAATCATCGGCAAAATCGGTACTGCAGGAGGAACTGGTTACACCATTGAATTTGCCGGTTCAGCCATCCGCGCGCTCAGCATGGAAGGGCGCATGACGGTTTGCAACATGGCGATTGAGGCAGGTGCCCGTGCTGGTTTGGTCGCAGTGGATGACAAGACCATCGACTATGTCAAGGGTCGCCCCATGTCCCCCACCGGCGCTGAATGGGAGCAAGCTGTCGCCTACTGGCGATCCTTGCATTCCGACGCCGATGCCACCTTCGATGCCGTCGTTGAAATTGACGCCAGCGCCATCCTGCCGCAGGTCACCTGGGGTACCTCACCCGAAATGGTGTTGGGCATTGATGGGCGTGTGCCTGATCCCGACAAGGAAAAAGATGCTGTCAAGCGCGGCGCGATCGAACGAGCTCTGACATACATGGCGCTTGAACCTGGCAAGCCTCTGGCCGATATCCATGTCGATAAAGTTTTTATCGGCTCATGCACCAACAGCCGTATCGAAGATATGCGTGAAGCTGCTGCTGTGGTGAAGAAGCTGGGCCAGAGGGTGGCGCGCAATATCAAATTGGCTCTGGTTGTCCCGGGTTCCGGTCTGGTCAAGGAGCAGGCCGAGCGCGAGGGGCTGCATGAGATTTTCAAGGCGGCCGGCTTTGAGTGGCGTGAGCCGGGATGCTCGATGTGTCTGGCCATGAATGCCGACCGGCTCGAGCCAGGTGAGCGCTGCGCCTCAACCAGCAACCGAAACTTTGAGGGTCGTCAGGGCAACGGGGGACGAACTCATCTGGTCAGTCCAGCGATGGCCGCGGCGGCGGCGATTCAAGGCCATTTTGTCGATATCCGAAAATTTGCCTGAGAGATCCAATGCAGAAATTCACAATACACAAGGGGCTGGTCGCCCCCATGGACCGGGAAAATGTCGATACCGACGCCATCATCCCCAAGCAGTTTCTCAAGTCAATTCGAAAGACCGGCTTTGGCCCCAATCTGTTTGACGAGTGGCGCTACCTAGACCCCGGCTACCCTGGTCAGGATCCGGCGTCACGCCGACCAAATCCAGACTTTGTGCTCAACCAGACCCGATACCAGGGAGCCTCGATCTTATTGGCTCGCAAGAACTTCGGCTGTGGCTCATCCCGCGAGCATGCACCCTGGGCTCTGGATCAGTTCGGCTTTCGCGCTGTGATTGCCCCCAGCTTTGCCGATATTTTCTTCAACAACTGTTTCAAGAACGGACTGCTGCCGATTGTTCTTCCCGAACCGGTGGTTGGTAAGTTGTTTGACGCCTGCAATGCCTTTCCTGGCTATCAACTGACCATTGACCTGGAGCGACAGGTTGTCGTACAGCCCCAAGGCGAAGAGGTCCCATTTGAAGTGCAGCCGTTTCGTAAATATTGTCTGCTCAATGGCTTTGATGACATTGGCCTGACACTCAGGCACAAGGAAAAGATTGCCGCTTTTGAAACTCAGCGACTGGCTCAAAAACCCTGGCTGGCCCATACCATGTTGGGCTGAAACCAGCCCCCATACATACAAATCTGATCATGAAAATTGCTGTTTTGCCAGGTGATGGCATTGGTGTAGAAATCGTTGCCGAGGCCGTCAAGGTTCTCAAGGCCCTGGACCTCAAATTTGAGATGGAAACTGCGCCGGTGGGTGGAGCAGCCTACGAGATCTCCGGCCACCCCTTGCCAGATGCCACCTTGAATCTGGCCAAATCGGCAGATGCCATCCTCTTTGGCGCTGTGGGCGACTGGAAATATGACACGCTGCAACGCCAGCTACGACCCGAGCAGGCCATTCTTGGCCTGCGCAAGCACCTGGGGCTGTTTGCCAATTTTCGTCCTGCGATCTGCTATGAACAATTGGTGGGCGCCTCCAGCCTCAAGCCCGAGCTGATTTCCGGCCTGGACATCCTGATCGTTCGCGAGCTCACAGGTGACATTTACTTCGGACAGCCTCGCGGTCGGCGCACAGCCACCGATGGCGCATTTCCGGGTGCCGAAGAAGCCTTTGACACCATGCGCTACACCCGACCAGAGATCGAGCGGATTGCCCATGTCGCATTCCAGGCTGCCCGCAAGCGGAATAAAAAAGTTACCAGCGTGGACAAGGCCAATGTGCTGGAAACCTTTCAGTTCTGGAAGGATGTTGTGACCCAGGTCCACAAAGACTACCCTGATGTCGAACTCGAACACATGTATGTCGACAATGCGGCCATGCAGCTCGTGCGAGCCCCGAAAAAATTTGATGTGGTTGTGACTGGCAATATGTTTGGAGACATCTTGTCAGACGAGGCGTCCATGCTTACCGGATCAATTGGTATGTTGCCTTCTGCCAGCCTGAACAGCAAGAACCAAGGCCTCTATGAGCCCAGCCACGGCAGCGCCCCTGATATTGCAGGCAAGGGCATTGCCAATCCACTGGCAACCATTTTGAGCAGCGCCATGATGCTGCGCTTCAGCCTGAATCAGGAAGAAGCCGCGCGCCGAATTGAGTCGGCTGTCCAGCAGGTCCTCTCCAAAGGGCTGCGTACCACCGATATCTGGAGTGAAGGAACCGAAAAGGTTGGCACCGCTCAGATGGGTGATGCGGTGGTCAAGGCACTCTGATCGAAGAATAGTCAGGGCTTGCAAGACCCAGGGCGGTATGGGCTGAATGCCCTCAATCCTGCGCCAGGGGGCGGTCCTTTGCCGATCAGCCGGATCCAGCCCATCCGCTACAATTGCCCCATGTTTGCCGCTCGCAAGTTCCCGCGGAACGCCGCTGCTGTCCTATTGACCGGCGGATTTGCACGCGCAAAATTTATCAAATCCACGACCACTAAAGCCTGACCCGGCTCCGGTCCGTCTTGTGCCCTTACCGGCCTGACGAGCCGGGCAAGCAGTCAGGTTTGGCGCTGATTATTTGAATTGGAAGGGGCCCTGAAATGAGCAAGTTGGTAGGTTTGGTTGGCTGGCGCGGAATGGTGGGTTCCGTCCTCCTTGATCGTATGGTTCAGGAAAAGGACTTTGACCTGATCGAGCCGGTGTTCTTTTCTACGTCCAATACCGGCGGTAAAGCCCCGGCGATGGCCAAGAATGAGACCACACTGCAGGACGCCCACAACATTGACGCCTTGAGGCGCTGTGAAATCATCGTCACCTGTCAGGGAGGCGACTACACCAAAGAGGTTTACCCAAAACTGCGAGCCGCCGGATGGAGCGGCCACTGGATTGACGCGGCCTCATCGCTGCGCATGGCCGAAGACGCCGTGATCATCCTGGACCCGGTCAATCGCCATGTGATCGACCAGGCCCTATCTAAAGGCGGTAAGAACTGGATCGGCGGCAACTGCACCGTCAGCCTGATGCTTATGGGCATGGGAGGCTTGTTCCAGCACAATTTGGTCGAGTGGATATCTGCCATGACTTACCAGGCCGCATCCGGCGCCGGGGCACAGAACATGCGCGAGTTACTCTCGCAAATGGGGGCGCTGCACGATGCTGTGAAGTCCGAACTGGCCGACCCAGCCTCAGCGATCCTGGATATCGATCGCAAAGTCGCTGCCACCATGCGTGATGCCTCCTTTCCAACCAAGAACTTTCGCAATACAGCCCTGGCAGGCAGCCTGATTCCCTGGATCGATGTTCCGGTTGAACATGGCCAGAGCAAGGAAGAGTGGAAGGGTGGCGCCGAGTGCAACAAGATCCTGGGCAACCCGGCTTTCCGCAGCGCCGGATCGATTCCGATTGACGGACTGTGCGTGCGCATAGGCGCCATGCGATGCCATAGCCAGGGCTTGACCATCAAACTCAGGAAGGATGTCCCTCTGGATGAGGTGTCCGATATCATTGCCAAGGGCAACCAGTGGGTCAAGGTAATCCCCAATGAACGTGAAATCACCGAGCGCGAATTGACACCTGCCGCTGTCACTGGCACCCTGAGCATTCCAGTGGGTCGCCTGCACAAACTGGCTATGGGGAATGACTACCTTGGGGCCTTTACCGTTGGCGACCAGTTGCTATGGGGAGCTGCTGAGCCTTTGCGGCGCATGTTGCGCATACTCTTGCAGAATTAACCAACCGTAACCAACCTAAAGTCGAGGCATCGGAGACCTCCAAAATTGCATCACCTTGCATCGTCCTGGCTGCACCTGATAACCAAGCTGACCTTGGCCCTGTGCTTCGGGTTGGCCTGCAACACAGCCCTGGCGCTGGTGGCCTTGGGGCGCATAGATGTGCTTTCTGCCCTGGGCGAACCGCTTCAGGCTGAAATTGATTTGCCTGGGCTGACCGATACCGATGCCCTCAATTTGAAACCCTCCCTCGCAGCCCCCGCCACTTTTCGAGCGGTTGGTCTTCTGTATTTGAGGGAACTGGACAACTTGCAGATCACGCTGGAAAAGCGTGATTTTCGTAGCGTGCTCAAACTGAGCGGTAAAAGCCCGATCAACAGCACCTATGTCGATTTGATCGTTGAGGTTCATGTCAGTGACAGTCGCTCTGTTCGTGGCTACACCGTGCTGGTTCCCGACAAACGTCGCGATCTGCCGCAAGTTCAAGTGGCACAACGACCGGTCTTACCAGTCACCCCCCCAACCGCGACCCCCAATCCGCCAGCACCGGCAACTGCAGTGCCGTCTGTGGGAGATGCAGCAAAGCTCCCCATTGCGCCGGTTCCTGCACCAGCAAGCCCGCCTACATCCGCGCCAGCCCCTGTGGCTCAGACCAGTCCTGCCCCTGCCACGCCCAAGCCATCTGACACTGCGCGGGCCAACACCACCCCAACCCAAACCAGCAACGCACAGGCTGCATCCCAGCAGCGAATCACCGTGAAGTCAGGTGATACGGCAGGCGCCATTGCCAAAACTTACCAATACGCCTCGGTTTCACTGGACCAGATGTTGGTTGCCCTGCTTGAAACCAATCCTGAAGCCTTTATCGATGGCAATGTCAACCGGATCAAGTCCGGGGCAGTTCTCAATATCCCGGATCGTCAACTGGCCCAGAGAACCGATGCCATTGAGGCCAGCCGCATGGTCAAGGCACAAACCAGTGACTTCAATGAATACCGTAGCAGGCTGGCCGAAAAATTACCCCAAGTTCCCCCCGTCACCAACCAGAGAGAGACCAGCGGCAACCTGCAAGCCCAGGTGGAAGACAAAAAAGCAGCCACCGCTCCGGGTGACAAATTGACCCTGGCGAAGCCTGAAATCACTGAAAAATCTACGGAAGATGAACTCATTCGCCAGGGCAACCAACAGGAGAATGAGCGCCAGGCCGATGCGCTCAGCAAGAACATCGAGGCACTGAAAAAACTCAGCGCTGAGATTTCCCAAATGCCAAGTCAGGAGCCGGGCAAGCCATCACCCGCACAGCCTGAGTCACAACCTATCCCCCAACCTGGGCCGTCCGTGCCCGTCTCCCTGATCGAAAAAATTGCCTCATCTGATTTTGTCCTGCTGGCGACTGGCTTGCTGGTTGTCCTGCTGGCAAGTCTGGCTTTTTTCCGGGCGCAACACCGTGCTCAAGCCAACGATGTCTCACTGACTCGAGCCCTGCAAGGCGCTACGATGGAAAACACTGCACAGGAAGTGAATCTGGCGGACGCTGTCAGTGCTGCGCCCCACGCCAGGACTCCGTTTTCAGCGCCAGAAGACGGCAAAGCAGCAGTCGACTCTGGTCTTCGCCTCTCTCTGGACGAGTCCCAACCACCTGATGTGGGCCCAAAAGCTTCGGCCGTCAGCGCACCTGAATCCATAGAACCGACCGAATCGCTAGCGTCACCCCCTGCCGGCTTACCCGTGGCGTTTGATCTGAATTCGATCAATCTGGAACTCGAACAGCTCCCTCCACTTGAGGCGCCATCCGATGAAGCCTGTCGCGTCAAAATGGCTTTGGCTGAAGAATACAAGGCGATAGGTGATCTGCAGGGAGCTCGCCTGCTTCTGGAGGAAGTCCTCGCTCAGGCTCAGGGTGATCTGGCCCTCAAGGCCAGGTCTGCCCTGGACCAACTGGGATGATGAAAAGCCGATTCAGGTTCAATCCATGAGGATAGCGCTGGGCGTAAGTTACGACGGCTTCAATTACGATGGTTGGCAAAGTCAACCATCTGGCCAAACTGTGCAGGACCAGCTTGAACTGGCCCTTGGAAAGTTCACCGGGGGAAATCGAATTCCCACCTTGTGCGCCGGTCGTACCGATGCCGGAGTTCACGGTCTGATGCAGGTGGTGCATTTCGACACAGACATCGACCGAGCCGAATTTGCCTGGGTTCGCGGGGCCAACAGTTATTTGCCCAAGGATATGGCAGTGCAATGGGCGCGACGTGTACCCGTCGAATTTCATTGCCGGGCCAGCGCCGTCTCGCGTCGTTACGCTTACCTGTTGCTTGAGTCACCGGTTCGCCCCAGCATTGACGCCCATCGCGTGGGTTGGGTATTTCAAGCACTGAACCTGCAATCGATGCAACAAGCCACCCAGCATTTATTGGGTGAGCATGACTTCACGTCCCTGCGTGCCTCTGCCTGCCAGGCACTGTCACCCGTCAAAACGCTGATGCACCTTGACATCAGACAACGCGGTGCCTATTGGCGTTTTGATTTTGAAGCGAATGCATTTTTGCACCACATGATTCGAAATATCATGGGGTGCCTGATCGCCATCGGCCAGGGCAAATACCCGCCGGAGTGGATGGCCGAAGTGATTGCCGCACGAAGCCGGGATGCAGCCGCTCCGACTTTTGCTGCCGACGGACTCTACTTCCTCGGGCCGCGCTACGATCCAAGCTGGGGGCTGCCGGAATCCTCACCTGCGTATGATTGGCTGCCTTGATCCCAGGGATTGACGATAAGCTCTTCACCCATGCGACCCTTTTCCGCCCCGCCCTCCTCCCCCCCCCAAGCCGATTTAATGACCGGCTCTGAAGCTACGCGCACCCGGGTCAAGATTTGCGGCCTGACACGAGAAGAGGATGTGGATGCGGCGGTGATTGCTGGAGCCGATGCGGTTGGATTTGTGATGTTCGAAAAAAGCCCGCGGTTTGTCTCAGCTGATCGGGCTGCCGCCCTGGCTCAGCGTCTCTCTCCTTTTGTGACCCCGGTTCTGTTGTTTGTGAATGCATCAGCCGAGCAGGTTCGCAGCGCCTGTCAGCGGATACCCAACGCCCTTTTACAGTTTCATGGTGATGAGTCTCCTGAACAATGTCTGACGCTGGCTCAGGAATACCCGTTTTTGCGTGCCGCACGAATTCCTGCCGGCCCCGCCGGTAGGGGTTTTGACCTCGTAAAATACGCCCAGGATTACGCAGCAGCTCAGGCCATCCTTCTTGACACCCTGGCGGAAGGTTTTGGTGGCAGCGGCAAAACATTCGAATGGTCACATCTACCACCAAGCGTCAACTCTCACCTCGTCTTAAGTGGTGGGCTCACGCCTGCAAACGTGACCGCTGGCATCTTGCAATTGCGGTCCCGCGGTAAATCGCTGGCCGTTGACGTAAGTTCCGGCGTCGAGTCCGCTAAAGGCATCAAGGACGCCGTCAAAATCAATCAGTTCATTGCGGCAGTACGCGCCGCAGACCAGGCCCACCATGTTTGAATATCAGCAACCCGATCCGACCGGACATTTCGGTATCTATGGCGGAAGTTTCATCAGCGAGACCTTGACCCAGGCGGTCAATCAGTTGAAGGCTGCCTACGCCAAATACCAGCAAGACCCTGAATTTTTAGCCGAGTTCAAATACGAACTGGCCCACTTTGTCGGCCGCCCCTCGCCGATCTACCACGCAGCCCGCATGAGTCGTGAACAAGGCGGCGCCCAGATCTTTCTCAAACGCGAGGATCTGAACCATACCGGTGCCCACAAAATAAACAACACCATCGGCCAGGCCATGCTGGCACGACGCATGGGCAAGACTCGGATCATTGCAGAGACCGGTGCCGGCCAGCACGGCGTTGCCACCGCCACGATCTGCGCCCGCTACGGGCTTGAATGCGTGGTCTACATGGGCATTGAAGACGTCAAACGGCAAAGCCCCAATGTGTACCGCATGAAGCTGCTGGGCGCCACTGTCATACCGGTCGAATCGGGCTCCAAAACCCTGAAGGATGCCTTGAACGAAGCGATGCGCGACTGGGTTGCCAACGTGGACAACACGTTCTACATCATCGGTACGGTGGCTGGCCCACATCCCTATCCGATGATGGTGCGAGACTTTCAGAGCGTGATTGGTGAGGAATGTCTGGTTCAGATGCCAGAAATGCTCAAGCGCGCAGGTTGCAACTCGCCACAACCCGACGCGGTTGTGGCCGCCGTGGGAGGTGGCAGCAATGCCATGGGCATCTTCTACCCTTATATTCGTCATGACCAGACCCGCCTTATTGGCGTAGAAGCCGCCGGTGAGGGACTGGACAGCGGCAAACACTCTGCTTCATTGGAGCGGGGCAGCCCAGGTGTGCTGCATGGCAACCGAACCTATGTCTTGCAGAACCAGGATGGTCAGGTGACGGAAACCCATAGCATCAGTGCTGGGCTCGATTACCCGGGTGTCGGCCCAGAGCATGCCTACCTCAAGGATATTGGACGGGCCGAATATGTGGGGATCACCGATGCCGAAGCCCTGCAAGCTTTCCATTACACCTGCCGCACCGAAGGCATCATTCCAGCCCTGGAATCCAGCCACGCGATTGCCCATGCCATGAAATTGGCCAAGACACTGCGCTCGGACCAGTCCATTCTGGTCAATCTGTCTGGCAGAGGCGACAAGGACATCGGCACCGTGGCAGACCTTAGCCACGCTGACTTCTATTGCCGCCCCAGTTGTCGAGGTCAGGCCGTCAAAGGCGGTATGGATCAGAAAGTGGAGTTCATGAAATGAGCCGGATAGCCTCCACCTTCAAACAGCTGCAATCGCAAAAGCGAAAGGCACTGATCCCGTTTGTCACTGCAGGCTTCCCGTTTCCCGACATCACGCCTGAATTGATGCTGGGCATGGTGGCAGCTGGCGCAGATGTGATCGAGCTTGGCGTACCTTTCTCCGATCCCAGTGCAGATGGACCCGTGATTCAGGCTGCCGGTGACAAGGCATTGGCTGCAGGCATTGGCCTGCGACAGGTCCTGGAGATGGTCAGGACCTTTCGAAAATCCAACAACAGCACCCCTGTCGTGTTGATGGGATACGCCAATCCAATTGAGCGTTACAACCAGCAAAATACCGCTACAGCCGACAACGCATTCGCACGCGATGCAGCCGCCGCGGGCGTGGACGGTGTGCTGGTGGTGGACTACCCTCCTGAAGAATGCGCCGAATTCGCCGCTGCACTGAAATCGCATGACCTCGACCTGATCTTTCTGCTTGCCCCAACCTCCACCGATGAACGCATGGCCCAGGTCGCCACAATTGCCAGTGGCTATGTCTACTATGTGTCGCTAAAAGGTGTGACTGGTGCCGGAACCCTGGACACTAGCTCAGTTGAAGCCATGTTGCCAAGAATTCGTCAACATGTAAAAGTACCCGTCGGGGTTGGGTTTGGAATTCGGGACGCCGACAGTGCCAAGGCGGTAGGGCGGGTGGCGGATGCCGTTGTGATTGGCAGTCGTATCATCCAGTTGATAAATGATCTTCCCCGCGAGCGGGTGGTTGATGTAGCAGCGGGCTTTCTCAAAGAAATTCGTGTTGCTCTGGACGCATAATCATCAACCGCCACCCCGAGACCATGAAGGAACTGCATCATGAGTTGGCTTGAAAAGCTGCTGCCGCCAAAAATTCAGCACACCGATCCGGCTGAAAGGCGAAGCGTGCCTGAAGGGCTCTGGATCAAGTGCCCAAGCTGTGAGGCTGTTCTCTACAAAAATGACCTGGCACAAAACCAGAATGTATGCCCAGGTTGCGGCCACCACCACCGAATCGGTGCGCGTGCCAGGCTGGATACCTTTCTTGACCCTGAAGGTCGCTATGAAATTGGTCAGGAAGTCATCCCTGTTGACGCGCTGAAGTTCAAGGACAGCCGTAAATACCCCGAACGACTGAAAGAGGCTCTTGAAGATACGGGTGAAACCGATGCGCTGGTGGTCCAAGGCGGTGCGGTGCATGGCATCAGTGTGGTCGCTGCCTGCTTTGAATTCAGCTTCATGGGCGGATCGATGGGCTCAGTGGTTGGGGAACGCTTCGCTCGTGGCGTGCAAGCTGCGATCGAACAGAAAGTACCCTTCATCTGTTTTACTGCAACCGGTGGTGCCCGCATGCAAGAGGGTCTTCTATCCCTGATGCAGATGGCCAAAACCAATGCAGCTTTGACCCGACTTTCAAAAAAGGGCTTGCCCTACATAAGCATCTTGACCGATCCAACCATGGGAGGCGTGAGTGCCGGCTTTGCCTTTCTCGGAGATCTTGTCATTGCCGAACCCAAGGCACTGATCGGATTTGCCGGACCCCGTGTGATCGAATCCACAGTCCGGGTGAAGCTCCCCGAAGGCTTTCAGCGAGCTGAATTTCTGCAACAAAAGGGCGCGGTTGATATGATTTGCGACCGACGTGAACTGCGCAAGACCGTGGCTGCAGCCCTAGGAATGTTGCAGCGTCTGCCGGCCGATGCCGTCATCTGACAGAACCGTCTCCTGAGAACTGAGGGCGACGCCCCTGGCCTGGGCCCAGACAGCCTACCGCAGTGCCGAACCTTGCAGATTGCTCAATATGATCGAGGCAATCTGCAGCACGACCAGAAAAATCAAAGGTGACAGATCAATCCCCCCGATAGAGGGAATGATGCGCCTGATAGGTCGCAAGAGCGGTGATACCAGGCGATCAAGCATGTCTGACAAGACACTGCGTGCCTGCAACCAGGAAAGCAAGGCATGGACAATCACCAATCCGGTCAGACCAGATATCAAGAGCCGGATCAAGCCGAAGAAAGCCAGGTACAACACAAGTCCATAACTCATCGTGGCACCCGACAGGACCCACAGAAAAGAATACTGCGCCAACTCGACCAGCAGTGCGCCCAGCAGGCTGGCCGTATCCCATGGGCCCTTGGCCGGCACCAGACGACGCAGGGGAAGAACCAGCCAGTCGGTCAGGCCCGTCACGAAACGCCCCAAAGGATTGCCCGCTCTGCCAGATAAAGGAATGCGCAGGTAGTGCATGTAAAGGCGTAGCAGACATGCACCGCCAAGAACTCCGGCCAGAACCTCAAGCAACAGTGAGAATATTTGAAATAGCATGATGACAGGTCAATACTTGGCTCAATGATAGCCTCATTAAAATAGCGGCTTTTGATCTCTAACAATGGGCAGTCTGCCCCACACCAAGCAATGTCAGAACAGAACACCCCCCCGGTCTTGCAAGACGAAAACCAATTAATTGCAGAGCGGCGCGACAAACTCAAGGTCCTGCGCCAGAAGCAGGCTGAGGGTCGGGGTCCGGCCTTTCCCAACGACTACAAGCCAGCCGATCAGGCGGCCGATCTGTTTAGCGCTCATGCTGGCCAGACTGCCGAAGGACTGCTGGAGCAAAACAGTCAGGCGCGGGTGTCTGGACGCATGATGCTCAAGCGGGTGATGGGCAAGGCCAGCTTTGCCACCTTGCAGGACAGCAGTGGACGCATTCAGATCTACATCAAGGGTGAAGATATTGGTCTGGATCTCTATGAAGATTTCAAACATTGGGATTTAGGGGACATCGTGGCCGCTGAAGGGCGGGTCTTCAAGACCAAGACGGGTGAGTTGTCGATTCACGCCAACAGCGTGCGCCTGTTGACCAAAAGCCTGCGCCCCCTGCCCGACAAGTTTCACGGCATCCACGATCAGGAGATGAAGTACCGACAGCGCTATGTCGATCTGATGACCGATGAAGAAGCTCGCAGGCGTTTTGTGGCTCGCAGCAAGGCAGTCAGCTCAATCCGTGAATTCATGGTGTCGCATGGCTTTCTCGAAGTCGAAACCCCAATGCTGCACCCGATTCCTGGCGGTGCGAATGCCAGACCCTTTGTCACCCATCACAATGCGCTTGATCAGGAAATGTTCCTGCGCATCGCACCAGAGCTTTATCTCAAACGCCTGATCGTAGGTGGTTTCGATCGCGTCTATGAGATCAACCGCAACTTCCGCAACGAAGGAATTTCAGTTCGGCATAACCCTGAGTTCACGATGATGGAGTTCTATGCTGCCTATTGGGACTACCAGGATCTCATGACCTTTACCGAGGGGCTGATTCGCCATGCTGCGCAGCACTCGGTCGGCACCCTTGAACTGGCCTACAGCGGTCAAGCGGTCAACCTGGCCAAGCCGTTCGAGCGTCTGACCATTCGGGAAGCCATCCTGAAACACACCGAGGCCGACAGCAATGTTGACAAGCGGGACTGGCTGATTTCAGCTCTCAGAAAGCTCGGTCTGAGTGAAGAGAAAGATCGCCTTTCCAAGCGTAGCCTGGCCGGCCTGCAGGTGCTCTATTTTGAAGAAGTGGTTGAGGAAAAACTCTGGCAGCCTACATTCATCTGTGAACATCCGGTAGAGATTTCACCGCTGGCCCGTGCCAGCGACAAGCACCCAGAAGTGACCGAGCGGTTTGAGCTCTACATTACTGGCCGCGAAATGGCGAATGGATTTTCAGAACTCAATGATGCAGAGGAACAAGCCGCCCGCTTTCATTCTCAAGTGGCCAACAAAGATGCCGGCGATGATGAGGCGATGTTTTACGATCACGACTTTGTGCGCGCACTCGAATATGGCATGCCACCCACAGGTGGCTGTGGCGTTGGCATTGACCGGCTGATGATGCTACTGACCGACAGCCCGAGCATTCGGGACGTTATTCTGTTTCCAGCCTTGCGTCGCGAAAGTTAAGTGAGCAGATCTCCCCTGATTGGTAGCAGTCAGGGCTCTGGCGTCCCCGTATCCTGCTTGCCAAGTTTCAACTCGGCCCGGGCTTCCCTCGCCAGTGACTGATAGCGTCGGCGAAAGTCTTCCAGGGTTTCATCTTCCAGTTCCTCCAGGTCCAGCAGGGCATTGTGAGCCCCCTGAATACTTCGAATCAACTCATCCAGCTTGATCTGGATTGCTTCAGTATCCCGATTCTGGGTATTTTGAATCAGGAACACCATCAGAAATGTGACGATGGTGGTTCCAGTATTGATGACAAGCTGCCAGGTGTCACTGAAGCCAAATAGAGGCCCCGTAACCAGCCACACCAGAATTACCAGTACAGCCACGACAAACACTCTGGGCCGACCACAAAAGTGGGCGGATACTTTGGCAAATCTGGAATACCAGCTGGTAGAACTTGGCGCCATCATTTTCTAGCCCTCGCATTTTGGCCTTAAGGCAGCAGATCCAGCGCATGCATATAGACTGGACTGACCATCAGATCATCCCAATCAGGTGCCGGGAATTTCGGCAGCAAGGCAAGTCGCCGGTCTTCACTGGCATCGTTGGCCTGCCAGCTGCCCTTGAGCTGGGCCTCGGTAACACCTGTGATCATTTCGTCAATAAGATCTCTCTCATCCAGCGACTGGTTGCAAAGCAGCACCAGGTCACAGCCAGCGTTGAGCGCTGTGACTGCAGCCTGAGCATAACTGACCTCTTGGCCGTCGATCATGCGTGCGCCAGCCATGCTCAGGTCGTCGCTGAAAATGGCACCCTGGAATCGGAGCTTGGCACGCAGAATGTCATTCAGCCATTTTTCAGAAAATCCGGCTGGCCGTGAATCGACCTTTGGGTAGATCACATGCGCTGGCATCACGCCTGTGAGTGAGGTGCTGAGCCAGGCGTAGGGCGTTGCGTCGTCGGCCAGAATGGTCTTCAGGTTGCGCCTGTCCACCGGAATATCAATATGAGAGTCGGCCCTGACAAAACCGTGGCCCGGGAAATGTTTGCCACAATTTGCCATGCCGCTTTGCAGCAAGCCATGCATCAAACTCTTGGCCAACAGAGTGACTACCCGTGGGTCACGTGCAAACGATCGGTCGCCAATCACTCCACTGCCGCCATGATCAAGATCGAGCACTGGCGTGAAGCTCAGGTCAACTCCGCAGGCACGCAATTCAGCGCCCAGCACATACCCACAGGCACTTGCCGAGTTCAAGGCGTCCATTGGATCGTGCATCCACATCTTGCCCAAGACACTCATGGCTGGCAAATGGGTAAAGCCGTCAGACTTGAAGCGCTGTACCCGTCCGCCTTCATGATCGACACAGATCAACAGATCGTTACGAATTTTCTTGATGGCGCGACATAGTTTTTGAAGTTGGTCACGAGTTTTCCAATTTCTCTGGAAAAGAATCAATCCACCCACCAAAGGGTGACTCAGTCGAGTGCGATCAACCGAGCTGAGGGTGGTCCCGGCGATATCGATGATCAGAGGGGACGGCATCTTCAATGACGCTCCACCACGCAAAAACTGGCTGCGTAGTCACTTTCATCCGTAACACTGATATGCGCGCGCAGTTGGCGCCCTTCAAACCAGGTCTTGAGCGCACCGTGCAGAACGATGGTTGGCTGTCCGCTTGGAAGCCGGGCAACCTCGCAGGAGCGCCAGGTCATTGGCATGCGCATGCCGAGCCCTATTGCCTTGGAAAATGCCTCTTTGGCAGAAAAGCGCGTTGCCAGATAGCGAAGCCCTCGATCTGGCCAGCGTTGACTTCGGGTTTGCCAGACTGAATATTCGGCATCCGAGAGAATCTTCTGCACAAATCGCTCACCGTGACGCTCAAAGCTGGCGCGAATACGGCGCACATCGCATAGATCAGTTCCGATACCGTAAATCAATTCAAGCGGCCTCATCAATACAACGCAAATAATCCCTGACCGTTGCCACGTAACCGAGTTCCAGGGCGTCAGCGATAAGGGCATGCCCAATGGAAACCTCAGACACGCCGGGCACTTGTCGCAGGAATGTTGTAAGGTTGTTCCGGTTGAGATCATGCCCGGCATTGATTGCCAGACCAACATCCAGAGCAGACTTTGCAGCTAGCGCGTAACGTTTGAGTTGGTCTGACTCGCCAGGATGACCCCAGGCAGCTGCATAGGGCTCAGTGTAGAGCTCAACCCGTTGGGCCCCAAGTGACATCACTGGTGCCATCTGATCCACAATTGGGTCCATAAAAAGGCTGACACGCACGCCCAGAGCTCGACATTCTGCGATCAAAGGTTCCAGTCGCTTTGCATCCTCGGGAAAGCGCCACCCATGATCGCTGGTAAATTGACCTTCGCTATCTGGTACAAACGTTGCCTGATGGGGTCGAACCTGGCGAATGAATTTCATCAGGTTGTGAAAAGGGTTGCCCTCAATATTGAATTCTCGTTTCGGCCAATCTCGCATCAGCTCCGCCAGCTCATAGACATCCGATTCGCGAATATGTCGCTGATCAGGACGCGGATGAACCGTGATGCCGTGAGCACCTGCCTCAAGACAAAGTGTGGCTGCACGGGTAACGCTGGGGATGCCCAAATGACGTGTATTTCGCAGTAGCGCGACCTTGTTGACATTGACAGAGAGTTGGGTCGTCATAGGGTTTGAAGGTCCAGCATCAGTTGGCGGGTTCGCAGAATTCCCACGCCACAATGGTAATGGAGTAAAGCACGCAATTGCGGCTTGAGCTCCTGGACCATGCCCAAGCATACGCTTAGCACCGACATGAGTGGCGTCTTGGATTGCATGGCTTGATGCAGCTCCAGCCATTGAGCACCAAGCAAACTGTATCGATCAGGGGTGGCAGATTCGCGCAGTCCACCTTCTGGCACCAGGCAGTAGTTGGTTTGCTCAGAAAGGGGCTCTAGATTAAGGGTCTGGGCATCAAGTTGGGGTAGCAGGCCCACCTCTCTCAGAAGAAAAATTTCGAACGTTCTCAGGGCGGCCTGCTGTACCTGGGGCTGAGCACCCGCCAACACACCGACAACAGATGCATAAATATCAAACAGCCCGGGAAATGGATCTTCTCGCGCCAACAAATGCATCAGGAGTTCATTGAGGTAGTAGCCAGAGAGTAACGCCTCGCCTGTAGGCATCACATGTCCACCCGCCCATTCGGCGCTCTTGAGGGTGCGCACCTCAGCGTCTCCGGAAAAACTGAGTTGCAGGGGCTGGAGCATTAACAGTACCGGCCGAAAATTAGAGCTTGGCCGTTTGACCCCTTTGGCGGCCAGCGCCAAGCGGCCATGGTGCCGCGTAAAAACGTCAAGAATCAGACTGGTTTCACTCCAGTCATAGCGGTGTAGCACAAAGGCGGGTTCATCAGTGATACGCTTGGCAGCCATTTCAATTTAGCCTGCGACTTAGGAAATCATGCAGTCCGATGATTGCGAAGAATTTGGCAGCGCCGTGATATGCGCATAGGTTGGTGGCTTAGCTGTTCAAGCGGCATTTGAGTCTGACAGGTTGGATGTCCAGTTATTCATAACCGAACGATTTAACCCTGGATTCATCATCCGCCCAGCCTGAGCGCACCTTGACCCAGAGCTCCAAGAATACCTTGGCGTCCATCAGCTTTTCAAGTTCAATTCGAGCTTCTGTACCAATGCGCTTGATTCTTTCGCCTTTGTCGCCAATGACCATTGCCTTATGACCATCCCGCTCGACCACGATCGTGGCTGCGATGCGGACCAGTCGTTTCTGACCCTTTTTAAGGGGCGCCTGCTCCTCAAACTTTTCGATCACGACCGTGGATGTGTAGGGCAGCTCATCCCCTGTGAGCCTAAAAAGCTTTTCCCGAACAATTTCACTGGCCAGAAATTTTTCGCTTCGATCCGTTAACTCGTCTTCTGCATACCACCAAGGCTGTTGCGGAAGGTACTTTTCACAAATCTTAAAAAGGCGCTCGATATCACGGGGATTCTTGGCCGATAGTGGAACCAGTTCTACGAACGGATGGTGTTGCTGCATCTGCTGCAGCCAGGGGGCAAGCTGGGCACGTTGCTTGACCATATCAAGTTTGCTGGCAATCAAAACAACCGGAATGCTGCGCCCAAGAAGAGAAAGCACCTTTTCATCTGCCTGATTGAATTGTCCGGCCTCGACCACAAACAACACCAGATCGACCTCTCCCACTGCGCCCACCACAGTTCTGTTGAGTGAACGATTCAAGGCGCTGGCATGCCGCGTCTGAAACCCAGGCGTGTCGACAAATACAAACTGGGTCGGTCCAACCGTGCGAATGCCTGTAATTCGATGTCGGGTTGTCTGCGCCTTGCGGGAAGTGATGCTGATTTTCTGGCCCACCAAGGCATTGAGCAAGGTGGACTTACCCACATTGGGTTTTCCCACAATCGCCACCAGGCCACACCGCTTTGAATTGGCCTGCACACCGCCCGAAGGCAAGTTCTCCAAGTCCGGAGACGGCATCATTTAGCCCGCCCTACCAGGCTTTGCAGCATTGCAGCGGCGGCAGATTGCTCACCGGCGCGACGTGAATTACCAATCCCGCGCTCGACCAGCTGAAGTTCGGACACTTCACATTCCACATCGAAGGTCTGCTTGTGTGCTGCCCCCAGAGTTGCCACAACACGGTAGATTGGAAGATGCATTTTCCGAGCCTGTAACCACTCCTGCAATTCAGTCTTTGGATCCTTGGCTCCAGCCTGCATCTGGGGAGTGATTTCAACCCCGCTGAACAAACGGTGCACTAAAACTTTGGCCTGTTCATAGCCGGCATCAAGGTAAACCGCACCAATGATGGCCTCCAGGGCATCGGCAAGAATTGACGGGCGCTTTTGACCACCCGAACGCATCTCCCCTTCACCCAGGCGCAACAGGCCCGAAAGTCCGAGATCAACAGCCAATTGGTGCAGGGTCTCCTGCTTCACCAGATTGGCACGAATGCGCGAAAGGTCACCTTCAGGCAGGCTGCTGAGACGACCGAACAACATGTCTGACACCGCCAGATTCAAGACGGAGTCGCCAAGAAACTCGAGCCGTTCGTTGTGATCTGCAGAAAAACTACGATGCGTCAGGGCTCGAACCAGCAGGGCCGGTTCACCAAATGTCAATTGCAGTCGGGACTGCAGGATAGCAATGTCGTCACTCACGCTAATTGGATCTGCCAGAGTATTTCATCGTCAGGTAGGCCGGTCCAAATAGATGAATCTCGCGCTGGTAATCAAAGCTGATGACGAGTTTGCCATTTTCCTGCTTGATGGTCAGATCTTTGCCTGCTATTGAGCGGATGTCATCGACTGACGCCACCCGGTCAAAGGCCGCTTTGGCTTCAGCAGGATCGCTGACAGCAGCAGCCTTGTTGACCGCTTTTTGTACCGCTTGAAACTCGATCATGGACGGCACAACTTGCAATCCAACGACGGCAACAATCGCCACCAGGGCTGCAGTGAACAGGAGTCCGACAAAAGTGATGCCTTGTTGTCTGGATTGGATTCGCTTGTTCATTTCGCCCTCCATCTCATTGAGCTGACCTGCTAGTTGAATGATCCGATTCGCTTTAGATTGCCAAAATTCATCCAGACAAAAAATGCTTTGCCAACAATATTATTGTCGGGGACAAAGCCCCAGAAGCGCGAATCAAGTGAATTATCGCGATTGTCACCCATCATGAAGTAATGCCCAGCCGGGACCTTGCAGATAACACCCTCGATGCTATAGCGACATTGATCACGAAACGCAAACTGTTCGGCCCCGGCAACAAAGGCTGGGCGGTCGTCATCCATCAGGATACGGTGCGTGACCGAGCCCAGTTTTTCCTCATATTGCTTGGCGTAACGCATCGTGTCCGGATCAAAAAATTCGGGGACACCTTTGAGCGGCAGCTCTTTGCCATTGATGGTTAGCCGCTTGTTCAGGTAAGCCACCTCATCACCCGGTACACCAACGACGCGCTTGATGTAGTCCAGGCTGGGCTTGGGGGGATAGCGAAACACCATCACGTCACCCCGCTGAACAGGTTCACCCGAGGTAATTTTTGTATTCAATACAGGCAGTCGCACCCCATAGTGAAATTTGTTGACCAGAATCAGGTCACCAATATGCAGGGTCGGAATCATTGACCCGGAGGGGATCTTGAAAGGCTCGAACAGAAAAGAGCGCAGGATGAAGACGACAAAAATTACCGGGAAGAGTCCGGCTGTCCAATCAAGCCACCAGGGTTGCATCAGCAACTTTTCTCGGGAGGTCTGAAACTCGCTGTCAACCGTGACGATGCCTAACTTATCGAGATCCTGACGTCGCTTCAGATTTTCCTGCTCCAGCCGGTCAACCGCACGACGCCGAGCAGGCAGGAAATAAATTCGCTCGGCCAGCCAATACAGGCCAGTGATGAGACTGGCCATAAATAACAAGAGTGCAAAGTTGCCTTCGATCACATTGAAATACCAGGCACCGATATAGCCCACAAAACCAGCCAAAATAAAAGCCGTCAGTACCTTCATCATTCCTCCACCTGCAAAATGGCAAGGAATGCTTCCTGGGGAACCTCAACTGATCCAATTTGCTTCATGCGTTTCTTACCTGCCTTCTGTTTTTCAAGAAGCTTTCTTTTACGAGTGATATCACCGCCGTAGCATTTTGCCAGCACATTCTTTCTAAGTGCCTTGATGTTTTCACGGGCAATGATGTTGGCGCCGATGGCTGCCTGGATGGCCACATCAAACTGCTGACGGCTGATGATTTCACGCATCTTGGCCGCAACGGCGCGGCCCCGGTATGCCGCCTGGGTGCGATGGACGATGATTGAGAGGGCATCCACCTTTTCTCCGTTCAGCAAAATGTCCACCTTGACCACGTCGGAGGGACGATATTCCTTGAACTCGTAATCCATGGAGGCGTAACCGCGACTGACCGATTTCAGCTTGTCAAAGAAATCCAGAACAATTTCACCCAGGGGGAGCTCATAGGTAAGCATCACCTGCCGTCCGTGATAGGCCATATTGATCTGGATCCCACGCTTCTGGTTTGCCAGGGTCATGACCGGACCTACGTATTCCTGGGGCATATACAAATGCACGGTGACGATAGGCTCCCGGATTTCCTGGATTTTGCTTTGCTCGGGCATCTTTGACGGGTTCTCTACCATGATGACCTCGCCATCACCCTTCTGTACCTGATAGACAACACTCGGGGCGGTGGTGATCAGATCCTGGTCAAATTCCCGCTCCAGGCGCTCCTGCACAATTTCCATGTGCAACAGCCCCAGAAAACCGCACCGAAAGCCAAAACCAAGCGCCTGTGATACCTCCGGCTCAAAATGCAAGGACGCATCATTGAGTTTGAGTTTTTCCAGACTATCGCGCAGGGCATCGTACTGGTTGGCCTCGGTGGGATACAGGCCAGCGAACACCTGTGGTTGAATTTCCTTGAATCCTGGCAAGGGTTCAGTGGCCGGGCCAAGGTTGTTGGGAAGTTTTTTCTCCAGGGTTATCGTGTCACCGACCTTGGCAGCCTGAAGTTCCTTGATGCCGGCGATGATGTAACCGACCTCACCGGCTTCCAGCGAGGGGCGCGGCTGATTGGCAGGGGTAAAGACACCCAGCTGCCCAGCTTCGTAGACCGCATTGGTTGCCATCAATTTGATTCGCTCACCCTTGAGCAGGCGACCGTCCACCACCCTGACCAGCATCACCACGCCGACATAGCTGTCAAACCAGCTGTCAATGATCATGGCCCGCAGTGGCGCCTGTGCATTTCCCCGGGGTAAGGGTACCTTGGCCACGATGGCTTCAAGGATTTCATCCACCCCCATGCCAGTTTTGGCTGAGCAAGGGATCGCCTCACTGGCATCAATTCCGATCACATCCTCAATTTCCTCTTTGGCTCGATCCGGGTCTGCCTGGGGAAGATCCATCTTGTTGAGTACCGGAACCACCTCGACGCCCAGGTCCAAGGCTGTGTAGCAATTGGCCACGGTCTGAGCCTCCACGCCCTGGGAGACATCCACCACCAACAGCGCACCTTCGCAGGCAGACAGTGAGCGAGAGACTTCATAGGAAAAGTCCACATGACCGGGTGTATCAATCAGGTTCAGGTTGTAAGTCTGCCCATCCTTGGCTTTGTATTGCAAGGCGGCAGTTTGCGCCTTGATGGTTATCCCACGCTCTTTTTCGATATCCATCGAATCCAGCACCTGGTCCTGCATCTCCCGGTCAGCCAGACCGCCACATCGTTGGATTAGCCGGTCTGCCAGGGTTGATTTGCCATGATCAATATGGGCGATGATGGAAAAATTTCTGATGTGGTTCATCAACGAGAACACTTAAGTGGTTGAATTCAAATAGTGCAGGCATGAAAAAAGGGCGCGTCGACTTAAGACGCGCCCTGAACCAACAATCTATGGCAACTGCGATAGTTGGAACTTCATTGTAGGGAAAAAGTACATCCCTCATAGCCCTTGCTGTTGTTCTTAACCCTCGTTGCCAAGGCACAACAAACCAACTATTCACAACTTATTAACAACTAACCTTGAGCCTTCTGGCACAAAGTGTGTACCAGCTGTGGATCGGATTCGGGCGCGCATTTTGTATTTCGGATTGTGGATTTTATTATTTTTTATATATTCTAATAAATATAAAGATTTATTTTTCTAAATAAATATTTATATTTAGACTAAAAGTTAGCGCAAACATACAGACTCTCAACAAAGTGCATGAGAGTCAAAAAAATAAAAAATATTTTTTTGCAAGTGAGCTTTTAAGAGAAATAACCCCAAGTTGCACTCGGGGTTTGATTCCTCTGGAGGAAGTCTTAACGGGATGGCCGGATCACCGCATATTGCGCCAACTCACCCCGGCGAAACAGAACATTGACCGGTTTGCTTTTATCCACCTTTGCCATCACGGCCTCGAACTCACGCACGTTGGCAACGCCAGAATTTGCCAGGGCGAGAATCACATCCCCTTCTCGCAGACCAGAGCGGGCTGCACTTTCAGACACCGCATCGACAAGAACGCCTCCGCTGATTTTTAGCTCTGCTTTTTGCTTGTCGCTCAGATCACTGACCGTCAGTCCATAAGGCTGCACCGCGCCGGCCGCCTTGGGGGGTTCAACCCTGTCCTTGCGGCTGGCGACTTTTTCTGGCTCGAATTCTCCAATGGTGACCTTTAAATCACGGGTGGCGCCGCGTCGAAAAACGCTCAGAACGCTTTGACTTCCAGGCTTGATGCTACCCACGATGCGTGGCAAATCACTCGATTTCTCGATGGCCTTACCGTCCACCTTGATGATGATATCCCCAGGCTCAACCCCGGCCTTATCGGCTGGCGCCCCAGCTTCGACTGCCCGTACCAGCGCGCCTTGTGGACGACCCAACCCGATGGCTTCAGCCACCTCCTTGCTGACCTGGTCAATCTGTACCCCGATTCGGCCGCGGGAGACCCTTCCGCTGGAACGCAGTTGCTGACTGACCCGCATGGCCTCATCGATTGGAATGGCAAAAGAGATCCCCATGTACCCGCCGGAGCGGGAGTAAATCTGGCTGTTGATGCCAATCACTTCACCCCTTAGATTGATGAGTGGCCCACCGGAATTGCCTGGATTGATGGCCACATCCGTCTGGATCAGAGGCAGATAGTCACCCGTGTCGCGCTGACGCGCACTCACAATTCCCGCCGTGACGGAATTCTCCAATCCAAACGGCGAGCCAATGGCCATGACCCATTCACCCACCTTGAGTCGGTTGACATCGCCAATCTTTACCGCGGGCAAACCGCTGGCTTCGATCTTCACGACCGCCACATCGGTGCGCTTGTCAGCGCCGACTATTTTTGCCTTGAATTCGCGCTTGTCCACCAGCGTCACAATCACCTCATCGGCGCCATCGACCACATGGGCATTGGTCAGGA
>JAFMFB010000076.1 GCA_017856435.1 Burkholderiaceae bacterium | reverse complement strand
TTGGAGGCCATCACGTCATACGCGCCGCCATAGGCCTTGCGGGTGATGACCGTGATCTTGGGCACGGTGCACTCGGCGTAGGCATACAGCAACTTGGCACCGTGTTTGATGATGCCGCCGAACTCCTGGCTGGTGCCGGGCATGAAGCCAGGCACATCCACAAAGGTGATAACCGGAATGTTGAAGGCATCGCAGAAGCGCACAAAACGCGCTGCCTTGATCGAGCTCTTGATGTCTAGGCAGCCCGCCAGCACCAGCGGCTGGTTGGCCACAATGCCCACGGTCTGCCCGTCCATGCGGGCAAACCCCACGATGATGTTCTTGGCGTACTCAGGCTGGATTTCAAAGAAGTCGCCATCGTCAACAGTCTTGACGATCAGCTCCTTCATGTCATAGGCCTTGTTGGGGTTGTCAGGCACCAGGGTATCCAGGCTGTGCTCCTGCCGGTCGCTGGGGTCACCGCTCTTGCGCACCGGTGCAGGCTCGCGGTTGCTCAGCGGCAGGTAGTTGAAGAGGCGGCGCAGCATCAAGAGCGCCTCGACATCGTTTTCAAAGGCCAGGTCGGCAACCCCGCTCTTGGTGGTGTGGGTGATCGCGCCGCCCAGTTCCTCAGCCGTGACTTCCTCATGCGTCACCGTCTTGACCACTTCGGGCCCGGTGACAAACATGTAGGAGCTGTCCTTGACCATGAAGATGAAGTCGGTAATCGCCGGGCTATAAACAGCGCCACCTGCGGATGGACCCATGATCATGCTGATCTGCGGGATCACTCCGGAAGCCAGCACATTGCGCTGAAACACCTCGGCATAACCGCCCAGAGAAGCCACCCCCTCCTGGATCCGGGCACCACCGGAGTCGTTCAGCCCGATCACAGGAGCCCCCACCTTGATTGCCTGATCAAGAATCTTGCAGATTTTTTCGGCATGCGATTCGGACAAGGAGCCACCAAACACGGTGAAGTCCTGGCTGTAGAGGAACACCAGCCGGCCGTTGATCATGCCGTAGCCAGTGACCACCCCGTCCCCGGGGACACGCTCATTCTGCATGTCAAAGTCAACGCAGCGGTGCTCGACAAACATGTCCCACTCTTCAAAGGTGCCTTCATCCAGCAACACCTCGATGCGCTCGCGGGCGGTGAGCTTGCCCTTGCCGTGCTGGGCATCAATGCGCTTTTGGCCTCCACCCAGGCGGGCGGCTTTGCGCTTTTGGTCCAGTTGATCCAGGATGTCATGCATGGTGTGTCCTCGGTTGCTTGTCCAGGGGTTTGGTTTATTGATCAGGCCTTTTGCTCATAAGTGTGAAGCAACTGGCGCGCCGCCGTCGATGCAGCCATTGTGCCGGCAATCACCTCGCGGCCCAATTCAGGTAGCAGCTGACGGACCTTGGGGTGGGCACGAAAAGCGTGCTTCAGACCGGCTTCGATACGCTCCCACATCCAGGCCTGGGCCTGTTGCCGACGCCGCTCAGCCAACTGGCCGCTGTTTGACTGCAATTCTTTAAATTGGCGCACCGCCTCCCAAAAGGCTTCAACGCCCTGCCCAAGCAAGGCGCTGAGCTGAAGCACTTGCGGCTGCCAGCGTCTCTGGGCCTGGTCGTCTTCTCCAGGATGGGCGTCATGGGCTGGATGAGCAGAGTGCGCCTGATGGACCTGTGATCGTTCCGGGTTGCCGTGCAGGCCCAGCAGACGCAGCGATGAAGTGATCTGGGCCTGGGCGCGGGTGGCTGCGGCGCTGTCCAGATCGGCCTTGTTGATCACCACCAGGTCAGCCAGTTCCATCACGCCGCGCTTGATGGCCTGCAGATCGTCCCCGGCGTTGGGCAGCTGCATCAGCACAAACATGTCGGTCATGCCATGCACTGCGGTCTCGCTCTGGCCCACGCCCACGGTTTCCACCAGGATGATGTCGTAGCCGGCCGCTTCGCAAACCAGCATGGCCTCGCGGGTTTTTTCGGCCACACCACCCAGGGTGCCACTGCTGGGGCTGGGGCGGATGTAGGCCTTGTCATGTACCGAGAGCTTTTCCATGCGGGTCTTGTCACCCAGGATGGAGCCACCGGAAATGCTCGATGAAGGGTCCACCGCCAGCACCGCCACCCGGTGTCCTAGTCCGATCAGGTGCAGCCCCAGCGCCTCGATGAAGGTGGATTTGCCAACGCCCGGCACACCACTGATGCCAAGACGAAACGCTCCACCGGTGTGCGGCAGCAAGGCGCTCAGCAGCGCATCACCCTGGGTACGGTGGTCGGCCCGGGTGGATTCCAACAGCGTGATGGCCTTGGCCATGGCGCGGCGCTGCTGGGCTGGCTTGCCCTGCAGGACGCCCTCCAGCAAGGACATGTTTGCGCCTTCTTTCTTTTCTGTCATGAGCGCATTAGGAGATGAGAACCGTTTTGCAAACCATGCCCTCAAGGCCAGGGACACTGCGGAACCGGCTTTGCCGGGCCGCTGGTGTCGCCCCCTTGAGGGGGAGGCGCAGAGCGCCCCGGGGGTGCTTCATTTGATCGCCTTCTTGATCTGCTCCAGCACATCCTTGGCGCTGGCCGGGATCGGGGTGCCGGGGCCGTAGATGCCCTTGACGCCCACCTCGTACAGAAAGTCGTAGTCCTGGCGCGGGATCACACCGCCGACAAAGACGATGATGTCTTCGGCGCCCTGCTTCTTCAGTTCGGCAATGATGGCGGGCACCAGCGTCTTGTGTCCCGCCGCCAGGGTCGAAACCCCTACGGCGTGCACATCGTTTTCGATGGCCTGACGCGCGCACTCCTCTGGGGTCTGGAACAAGGGGCCCATGTCCACATCAAAGCCCAGGTCGGCAAAGGCCGTGGCCACCACCTTGGCGCCTCGGTCGTGACCGTCCTGCCCGAGTTTGGAGATCATCACCCGCGGGCGGCGGCCGTGGTCCTGCGCGAACAGGGCAATTTCCTGTTTCAGTTTGTCCCAGCCCTCGGCCGAGTCATAGGCAGCTGCATACACACCGGTCACCTTTTGCGTATCGGCGCGATGGCGCCCAAAAACCTTTTCCAGCGCATCGGACACCTCACCCACGGTGGCGCGCAGGCGAATCGCCTTGATCGAGAGGTCGAGCAAGTTACCCAGGCCCGAATCGGCGGCAGCTGTCAGCGCATCGAGCGCTGCCTGCACCGCCTTGGCATCACGCCTGGCGCGAATGTCGGCCAGCCGGGCAATCTGCTGATCGCGCACCTTGTGGTTGTCCACCTCAAGAATCTCGATCGGGTCTTCCTTGTCCAGCCGGTACTTGTTGACCCCGACAATGACATCCTTGCCCGAATCGATGCGCGCCTGTTTCTGGGCGGCCGCTGCCTCGATCTTGAGCTTGGCCCAGCCACTGTCCACCGCCTTGGTCATGCCGCCCATAGCATCGACCTCTTCGATGATTTTCCAGGCGGCATCTGCCATGTCCTGGGTAAGTTTTTCCATCATGTAGCTTCCAGCCCAGGGGTCAATCACCTGGGTGATATGGGTTTCCTCCTGGAGGATCAGCTGGGTGTTGCGGGCGATGCGCGCGCTGAATTCGGTGGGCAGGGCGATGGCTTCGTCAAAACTGTTGGTGTGCAGACTTTGGGTGCCGCCAAAGACTGCGGCCATGGCCTCGACCGTGGTGCGCACCACATTGTTGTAGGGGTCCTGCTCGGTGAGACTCCAGCCGCTGGTCTGGCAATGGGTGCGCAGCATCAGGCTCTTGGGGTTCTTGGCGCCAAAGCCCTGCATGATGCGGCACCACAGCAGCCGGGCCGCGCGCATCTTGGCAATCTCCAGATAGAAGTTCATGCCGATGGCCCAGAAGAAGCTCAGGCGACCGGCGAAGTTGTCCACGTCCATGCCCTTGGCCAGCGCGGTTTTTACGTACTCCTTGCCATCAGCCAGGGTAAAAGCCATCTCCAGCGCCTGGTTGGCGCCGGCTTCCTGCATGTGGTAACCCGAAATCGAGATCGAATTGAAGCGCGGCATGTGCTGGCTTGAGTACTCGATGATGTCGCCGATGATGCGCATGCTCGGCTCGGGCGGGTAGATGTAGGTGTTGCGGACCATGAACTCTTTGAGGATGTCGTTCTGGATGGTGCCGCTCAATTGCGCCTGACTGACCCCCTGCTCTTCGGCGGCCACCACATAGCCGGCCAGCACCGGTAACACGGCGCCGTTCATGGTCATGCTGACCGACACCTTGTCCAGCGGGATCTGGTCAAACAGGATCTTCATGTCTTCGACCGAGTCGATCGCCACCCCGGCCTTACCCACGTCGCCAAACACCCGCGGGTGGTCGCTGTCATAACCGCGATGGGTGGCCAGATCGAAGGCCACGCTGACACCTTGACCGCCAGCGGCCAGCGCCTTGCGGTAGAAGGCATTGGATTCTTCGGCGGTGGAAAAACCAGCGTACTGGCGAATGGTCCAGGGACGCACGGCGTACATGGTGGCCTGGGGCCCGCGCAGGTAAGGCGCAAAGCCGGGTAAGGTGTCGGCATGCGCCAGTCCCTGCAGATCAGCTGCGGTGTACAGGGGTTTGACCGTGATGCCGTCGGGTGTGACCCAGTTCAGGGCATTCACATCTCCGCCCGGTGCCGACTTGGCAGCAGATTTGCGCCAGTCTTCCAGGTGGCTGCTTGAATTGTTTGGCTTGGATTCACTCATGGCAGGTCCATTGTGATGCGGATTGGTGAGATTTTAACGAATACCAATTCTTATTATTCATAATTATTGATTCAAAATTCATTTTTTGCTACAGTGACGCCATGTCTGCTATTTCCCTGGCCCCCCGCGCCCTCTACCAGGAGGTCGCCGAGTTGCTGCGTCAACGCATTTTTGATGGTGATCTGGCACCGGGCAGCTGGATTGACGAAATGAAACTGGCCGAGGAATTTGGCATCAGCCGAACCCCCTTGCGCGAGGCGCTCAAGGTGCTGGCCACCGAAGGCCTGATCACCATGAAAGTGCGGCGCGGCGCCTATGTGACCGAGGTGTCGGAAAAAGATCTGCGCGATGTGTATCACCTGATGTCGCTACTGGAAGCAGATGCCGCCCGTGTGGTGGCCGAACAGGCCAGTGACGAAGAGCTGGCTGAATTGAGTGCCTTGCACCAGCTACTGGAGGTCAATGCAGGCGACCGCACCCGTTTCTTTCAGGCCAATGAGGCCTTTCACCTGCGACTGTTGGAAGTGGCAGGTAACCGCTGGCGCAATCAGATGGTGAGCGACCTGCGCAAGGTGATGAAGCTCAACCGCCATCATTCACTCTTCAAATCCGGACGCATTGAAGAATCGCTGGCCGAACACCGCGCCATTCTGCAGGCCTTGCAGCAGCGATCGCCGGCAGATGCCGCGCAAGCGGTGACAACGCACTTCAGTAATGGACTGCGGGCGGCGACCTGAAAACAATATGCAGGCAGATTGATCTGCATGTTCCTTACTTGGCGCTTGGTGCGCATTTTGTAAATTCGTTACCAAGACTGACTTGAATCAATTGAATAAAAAGTTCACCAAGCTGACACACTTCCTGGGGTCTTGTCGAATAGGATGAC
>JAFMFB010000012.1 GCA_017856435.1 Burkholderiaceae bacterium | reverse complement strand
GTCTGCTGGGCGCAGAGCTGGCCCTGAAAAAAGATCAGCCGCAGAAGGCGCTGGAATGGCTTAATCCCTTGCTCAAGCTGTCGGGCAAACTACCCCGCCCGGAGCAGTTTCTGGCGGCACAGGCTTTGACCCGCACGGAGCAATCCGGGCTGGCGGCGCAGCAACTTCAAACTTGGCTGGCCCAGCATCCGCGCGATGCCCAGGCTTGGCAGCTATTGGCTGCCGCCAATACCGCCCAGGGGCGTACGGTGAGCGCCATACGCGCCGAGGCCGAGGCCTTTGCTCTGCATCAGGATTACGAAGCTGCGCGCAACCGTCTCAAGGCGGCTCAAGACCTGGCCCGTAAGTCAGGTGGCGGTGACTATATCGAGATGTCGATTGTGGACACGCGTCTACGCCAGATGGAGGGACGGCTAAGGGAACAGGCGCTGGAGCGCTGAATCAATGACCAGGCCAAACCCCGAGTAAATCAGCGAGCCCAGCAAGGCAGCACCAAAGTCCTGCACCTGAAAGCCCTCCAGAATGTTGGCGGCGATCCAGAATAGCAGGGCATTGATGACAAACAGAAACAGGCCCAGGCTCATGATCGTGACCGGCAGGGTCAGCAAGATCAGCAGCGGCCGCAAAAAAACATTGAACAGGCCAATGAAGAGCGCAGCCACCAGGGCCGAGCCGAAGCTGGCAACTTCAACCCCGCTGTAGAGCGCGGCCACGGCCAGCAAGGCTGTGGCGCTGAGCAACCATTTGACGATCAGAACCATGACCGGCGAGCATAGCACCAGCCATGGAGTCGGAGGTTGATCTACTCGCTGGCCAGTACCAGCAGTGCGCCCATGCCAGCCACTGCGCCTGGCACACTCCAGCGGGCCTCCTGCGCCGTAGGTTGGCCCTCCGTAACAGGTGGCAGGTCCTGACCAAACTTGGCCCGACGAGCATCCAGCACCCGTGCCGCCCCGTGCTTGGCCTGCAATTGCTTGGTCAATTCAACCAAGGGGCCGGTGGCCAGCATTTCCGTGACCTTGCTACCGTCTTTTCGCAAGGTCGGCGTAATCTGGTTGAACACCTTTTCCGACCATTTGGCGCGCCAGTTCTGGCGAGCTGAATGGTTGACCCATTTGCTGATATGACGGCTCATGCGGGGTGCGCAGGCCACCAGAATCCAGTGCGTGGCCTTTTTTTGTTCAGCCGATCCGTTTTCCATCGGGGCTAGCTGATGCAAGGCGTAGTTGGCGTCGTCCAGGTACACAATGATGTTGTCCATGATTTGCTCCTTTGTGTGGGGTGAGGACTTGGGTTAAAGAATGGGTCAGGCGGCGTGGCCTTGGCGCGACCCGTTGGCATGGCGGCGTGCAGACCACCAACCGGCAGCCAGTACGCCCGCGATGGCTGCCAGGTAGGCGGCCCAGCGCGCGACGGCATGGGGGAGCTCAGGTTGTTGAAAAATCGTCTCCAGCAGGGGCTCGTTGACAATCATCTTGGCGGCTGTGAAGGCCAGCACCGCAGCACCCAGCTGAATGATGATTGGGAAGCGCTCAACTAACTTGAGCACCACGGAACTGCCAAAGACCACGATCGGCACACTGATTAACAGCCCAAGGACGACCAGATCAAATGCACCATGGGCCGCACCCGCCACGCCCAGGACGTTGTCAACACCCATCAGGGCGTCGGCCACAATAATGGTCTTCATGGCGCCCCAGAAGGTGGCGGCCGCCGGGCCATCATGCGATGAGTCCTGCGGTTCGGCCAGCAATTTGTAGGCAATCCAGAGCAGCCCCAGACCACCCACCAGCATCAGACCAGGGATTTGCAGCAGCCAGACCACGGCCAGGGTCATGATCGAGCGCACGGCAATCGCGCCCACCGTGCCCCAGACAATCGCTTTTCTTTGCAGGTGGGAGGGCAGGCTGCGGGCGGCCAGGGCAATCACAATTGCGTTGTCACCGGCGAGCACCAGGTCAATCAGAATGATGGCCATCAAAGCGGACCACCAGGAAGCAGACAAAAACTCCATAACAAAACTCCGAGTTGTTTCGATCAACAACCGGTCGGGTTAAGTCTGGGTGTCAGAAGCGGTCAGCGATGACCAAGCGCACTTCGACGAAACCGTGACCAGGTTTCCAATCGAAGGTCTTGCTCGGCATGGTGTCATGCAGAATTTGCCCAACAGGCCGGAAGTCATGCTTCGTAATGACGACCTGCTGATGTCTTTTGCCGCAGCGCCCTATGTTGGACGTCTCCCTGTGCACCAAAAGACGGGAGCTACTCCCCTTCTTGAGATTGATTACACCACAGAAAAATAAAGTTTGCAAATTGCCGCTGGACCTCCACGCTCACTGCACAGGTATCATGCATTTCCCCAGCGACTCAGAACATGGCGGATATTTCCATCCTCGATATTGAAAGCGCGATCAATTTCTGGCGTGCCCGCAGCCCTTCGCCGGACGGGATCACGCTGGCACCCCAAGTGCGGGTGTTGGCTGAGGTCTATGCCCTGATGGTTTTCGAGCGCCGCCACGATGTTGACGAGCTAGCCCTTGCCAGGGAGGCCTATGCGGCCTGGCTGGAGTGGTATGGCAGCACCCCGGATACGCCCTGCATTGCCATCTGCTCCACCAGTCAGGGCGATGCCCAGTGCAAAGGCTGTGGACGGACTTTTGATGAAGTGCAGTTATGGCCCCAGATGTCGCCAGCCCAGAAACGGCAAGTCTGGCGGCGTATCACGCTGCACAGTGAAGCCTGGCGGTTCAACCGCTATGCCGAGCGCGCGGTGGAGGGTTCAGGCAAGACGGCCTGAATCAGCGGCCCACTGCTGGGCGCTTATTTCCAGCGCTGGGGTTCGATCTCCACATGATGGCGACCATCGCCCAACATCAAGACGCCCTCCTGCAGGGTGGCCTGCAGTTGCATGCTGCGCTGTGCCAGGGCTGCCAAGGCCTGGCTGGCTGCCGGGCCAATGCGCCAGACCTGCAGCTTGTCGGCTCGGGTCAGTTTGTTTTGAATACCGCGCCACCACACATCGGCTGCGTGGTGAAAGGCATAGACCACCACCAAGTCGGACTTGTTGCAGGCCTTGAGCAGGGGCTTGTCTTCGGGTTGGCCCACTTCAACCCACAGGCGGGTCTGACCGGTGTAGTCGCGCAGCCAGACATCGGGCTCGTCGGGGTCAGACAGGCCTGCGCCAAAGGCCAGGGTGCCATCACCCGCGCAAAGGTCTTGTAACTGATGGGCCTGCAAAGCCAGAGCCACCAGACGAACCATCATGCGCTCATCGGTTTCGCTGGGGTGACGCGCCAGCGTCAAGGCGTGGTCGGCGTAATAACCATGGTCAATATCGGCAATCTGAAGGTTGACCTTGAAGACGGTGGATTTAAGTGCCATGGGGGTGTTTTTATAAAAATGCTCAACGGGGGCGCGAAAACTCAGGATGGCAAAATACCCCAATGAGTGAATTCGGACTGGCCCATATTGTCGACCTGATTGGTTTTGCCGTAAGTGTCCTGGTCTTTGTGGCCTATCAGCTTTATCTGGGTCGTCGCACCCGGCTTCATCCTGAGTCCAGTGAGCAGGATGCCTTGCTAGCCGCCCGCGAGGCCTGGGTGGCAAGTGTCATGCGGGATCGACGTGACATTTTGGCGGTGCAGACTTTTCGTAATTCGATCATGTCAGCCAGCTTCATGGCCTCGACCTCTGTGTTGCTGATCATCGGGGTGCTGACGCTGAGCGCCCAAGGCGACAAGCTATCCGGAACCTGGCATTCCCTCAACTTTCTGGGGCATGTGGATGGCGGCATGTGGTTGTTCAAATTGCTGGTGATGCTGTTTGACCTGTTGTTTGCCTTCTTCACCTTTGCCATGGCGGTGCGCCTCTTTCACCATGTGGGTTACTCGATCAATGTGCCGCTCAACGCCACCAGTCAGAACACCCAAATACTCAAAGTGACCGCTCAATTGAACCGGGCGGGTAGCTTTTATCGGCTGGGCATGCGGACCTACTATGTGACGGTCCCCTTGCTGTTCTGGTTGTTCGGAACGCTGTGGCTGATGGGGGCGACAACGGTACTGATTTATTTTTTGTACCACTTTGATCGAACACCGCGCAGCGACAACGATCTGATGGGATAAGGTTGGGCACCCCAGCCTTGCTGGCGTAATGTCAGGTCAAAGGCTGGCGAATCAGACCCGGCGCGCCAGTTCAGCGGCCAGTCCGGTGTAGCTGCCAGGCGTCATGGCCAGCAGGCGTTGCTTGTCGGCTTCAGGAATTTCCAGGCTTCGGATCAGGGCGTGCAGATCGGCGGCGCTGACGGTTTGGCCGCGCGTGACTTCCTTGAGCTTTTCGTAGGCTCCGGCCACCCCATAGCGGCGCATCACGGTCTGGATGGGTTCGGCCAGCACTTCCCAGGAGCTGTCCAGATCGGCTGACAAGGCTTGGGTATTGAGCTCCAGCTTGGCCAGGCCAATGCCCAGGGATTGGTAGGCCAAGACCGCATAGCCCATGGCCACGCCCATGTTGCGCAGGACAGTGGAATCGGTCAGGTCCCGTTGCCAGCGGCTGATTGGGAGCTTTTCACTCAAATGCCTGAGCAGGGCATTGGCCAGACCGAGGTTGCCCTCGGCGTTTTCAAAGTCGATCGGGTTGACCTTGTGCGGCATGGTGGACGACCCAATTTCACCAGCCTTGAGCTTTTGCTTGAAGTAACCCAGGGACACATAGCCCCAGATATCGCGCGCCAGGTCGATCAGGATGGTGTTGGCGCGGGCCACTGCGTCGAACAGCTCGGCCATGTAGTCGTGCGGCTCGATCTGGATGCTGTAGGGCTGAAAGGTCAGGCCCAGGCCCAGCGGCTCGGGCGTCTCGACCACTTTACGGCTGAAGGCCTCCCAGTCAAACCCGGGGCAGGCCGCCAGATGGGCGTTGTAATTGCCCACGGCGCCGTTCATCTTGGCCAGAATTTGCACTGAGGCGATCCGCTCGCAGGCAGTTTGCAGGCGCACCACCACATTGGCGATTTCCTTGCCCACGGTAGTGGGGCTGGCGGTCTGGCCGTGGGTGCGGCTGAGCATCGGTACCTCGGCATAGGCGCGGGCCATCTCGCGCAGCTTGAGCAGTAGCTTGTCCAGCTCAGGCAGCAGAACCGTGTCGCGCGCCGAGCGCAGTTGCAGGGCGTGGCTGGTGTTGTTGATGTCCTCACTGGTGCAGGCAAAGTGCACAAACTCGGTAGCTTTTTCAAGCTCGGTACGCGCTTCAAACTTGGATTTGATCCAGTACTCAACGGCCTTCACATCATGGTTGGTGGTTTTCTCGATTTCCTTGATGGCACTGGCGTCAGCCTCAGTAAAATTCTTGACCAAGCTCAGTAAGTAAGTGCGTGCTCCAGGCGTTAATGGCTTGAATTCATTAAAACCAGCATCGCTCAAGGCAATAAACCATGCAATTTCGACCTGAACCCGGCGCTGCATAAAGCCTTGCTCGCTCATCAGCGGGCGTAGGCCAGCGAGTTTGTTGGCGTATCGCCCATCCAGGGGCGACAGGGCAGACAGGGCGGAAAGGGTGGGGGAACTCATGCGGGAATTGTAGGTGATGGCCTCTGCCAAAACGGGCCACTTTTTCTTGACAGCTAGAATCGGACAAATTGTCTCCAAGCCTTATCAAACCATGAAACTAATCGGCTCAAATACCAGTCCTTATGTGCGCAAGGTGCGCATTGTGATGGCTGAGAAAAAACTTGATTACCAGTATTCCCTGGAGGATGTCTGGTCAGCCGATACCCGCATTCTGGAGGTCAACCCCCTGGGCAAGGTGCCTTGCCTGATCATGGAGGGCGGGGAGGCCCTGTTTGATTCAAGGGTGATTGTTGAGTATGTAGACACGCTTTCCCCGGTTGGCAAGCTGATACCTGCGGTGGGGCGGGAGCGCGCTGAAGTCAAGACCTGGGAGGCGCTGGCCGACGGCATGCTTGATGCCCTGGTTCTGGCCCGGCTCGAGGCCGCCTGGGCTTACCGTACACCCAGCGAACGCAGCCAGGCCTGGATTGACAGACAAATGGGGAAAATTGATGCAGGCCTGCGTGCCATGGACAAGGGCCTGGGCGACAAAGCGTTTTGCTTTGGCAATCACCTGAGCCTGGCTGATATCGCTGTCGGCTGCGTGATGGAGTATCTCGATTTCCGTTTTCCCCAGGTCAGCTGGAGAGAAGGGCACGCCAACTTAGCCCGCCTGCATGAAAAGCTGGTGCAGCGACCAAGTTTCATGGATACCCGGCCCCAATGACAGAAAAGCCGCATGCTTTACCCCGAACTTTTCAGGCAACTTGAAGCGGTCCGCTGGGATCTGGAGCGGGACATTCCCTGGGCCAGCTTTGATGGTTCGCGTCTGTCCGATGAGCAGGCTCGCACTATCAAAATGAACGCCATCACCGAATGGGCGGCCTTGCCGGCGACTGAAATGTTTTTGCGTGATAACCGCGACGACAGTGATTTTTCGGCGTTTATGTCGGTCTGGTTTTTCGAGGAGCAAAAGCACTCGCTGGTGCTGATGGAATACCTGCGCCGGTTTCGGCCCGAACTGGTACCCACCGAAGAAGAGTTGCACGCCGTGCGCTTTGAGTTTGACCCGGCGCCGCCGCTGGAGACCTTGATGCTGCACTTTTGCGGCGAGATCCGGCTCAATCACTGGTACCGCTGTGCGGCCGACTGGCATACCGAGCCCGTGATCAAGCATATCTACACCACCTTGAGTCAGGATGAAGCCCGGCACGGCGGCGCCTATCTGCGCTACATGAAGCGGGCCATTGCCAAGACGGGCGCGGCGGCCAAGGTAGCTTTCGCCAAGGTGGGGGTGCTCATGGCCAGCGCCAGACGTACCGCCCAGGCGCTGCACCCCACCAATCTGCATGTGAACAAGGCCCTGTTCCCGCGGGATACCGTACAAAGCCGGTTGCCCGATCCCGAGTGGCTGGAACATTGGCTGGATCAGCAGATCAACTTTGATGCCTCCTGGGAGACTCGGGTGGTGGACCGGATCCTGCACAACCTGGGCCTGCTGCTAGAGCGCAAGTTTGCCAGCGTGCAAGAGCTGAACCGGTACCGCAAGGAGCTCGGACGCGACACCGAGCCATCGGCTCAGATGGTCTAGCCAGCACATCAAGCCGGGATCCTGCAATCACATCGGACGCTTGCCTTTGCTGTTCTGAAGAACCGGATTGATGTCAGACGGGCCTGGGTCGGTGGCGCCAATGACCTGTGGGCGACTGCGGCCCTGCTAGGATGCACCCCATGAAAGCTGAGCCGGCGCTTCCCGCCTTTCTGAAAAAACTCTGTCCGCGTAGCGAGATGCGTGAGCGGCTCAATCAACTGCCGCGGCCCTGGGTGTTTACCAATGGCGTATTTGATGTGCTGCATCGCGGCCACGTCCTCTATCTCGCGCAAGCCCGTGCCCTGGGGGCCGCCCTGGTGGTGGGGGTCAACAGCGATGCCTCGGCGCGGCGCCTTGGCAAGGGGCCCGATCGCCCGCTGAACAATGAGCAGGACCGGGCCATCATGCTGGCGGCTTTGGGGGCCGTTGATTTGGTGACCTGGTTTGATGAGGATACGCCCCAGCAGTTGCTGTCTGAATTGCGCCCCGACATTCTGGTCAAGGGAGGTGATTACGACATGCGCAAATTGCCCGAGACCACGCTGGTTGAATCTTGGGGAGGCCGAGCGCTGGCATTGCCTTTCGTGTCGGGTTACTCAACGACCGCGCTGGTGCGCAAGATTCGCGGCCAGACTTGAGTCTCAAAGTTCAAAGACAGCCCGCCACAGGGCCAAAACAGCCGCGCGTTCAAGGTGAAGTGAATCAGCATCCAGTTGCGTGGCCTCCTCATTCAGGCGCGCCCGGTGTTGCAGGCGACGCAGCTCGCGGTACGCGCTGGCAGCCGCCGATCCGATGCCTGCGCTCAGAAGGCCACAGGATTCGGCCAGGTGCAACAGCGCAATATTGCCGGCATTGGCTGTCAGGGCTGGATGTTGTGCAGCATGGGCCAGCACCAGAAACTGCACTGCAAACTCGACATCGACCATGCCGCCGGGGCTGTGCTTGAGATCAAAGCGCTCGGCGGGCACCGGATGCGCGGTGCGAACCTTCAGTCGCATATCCATGATCTCCCGCCGCAGCGCCTCTGGGTCGCGCTCGGCACAGATCACCGACTGACGAACTGAATCGAAGCGCTGACGCAGGCCAGCGGCCGGGGGGGCGTCATCCGTCGGCCCTTTAATCCCACCGCTTTGCACGCCAGCCAGATCATCGTCCCCCAACACAAAGCGGGCACGTGTCATGGCCTGATGTTCCCAGGTCCAGGCGGTATTGCTGCCACGCTGTTGCTGGTAGTTGGCATAGGCCTCAAAGCTGGTGACCAGCAGGCCTGAATTACCGTTGGGGCGCAGCGCGGTGTCGATTTCATAAACATCGCCCTCACCGGTTTTGACCGTCAGGCAAGTGATCAGCTTTCGAACCAAGGCGGCATAAATTTCCGGGGCCGACTCATCGACATCGTCATAAACAAACACAATGTCCAGGTCGCTGCCATAGCCAAGCTCTTTGCCACCAAGCTTGCCGTAACCAATGATTGCGAACTGAGGCAACTCGCGGTGCCGCTTTTTCAGGTCGGCCCAACACCAGCGTGTTGCCACGCGAAGCACAGCATCAGCCAGCGCGCTCAGATCGTCGGCGACCTGTTCAACGCTTAACTTGCCCTCCACATCGCGTGCCAGAGTGCGAAACACTTCGGCATGATGCGCACGGCGCAACATGTTGAGCAGTGACTCTTCATCGGCATCGCCAGCGGCCTTTAAAGCCTGGCGCCGTTGCTCCAACTCGCTTTCAAATTCGGCAGGTTCAAAGCGCTCCTGCAACATGGTGCGGCTGGCCAGCTCATCGATGACACCAGGGTGCAAGAGCAGATAACGCGCCGGCCAACGGGCCGTTCCCAGCAACCGCACTAGCCGCTCGTGCACCAGCGGGCGCTCCAGCAACAGGGCCAGATAGCTTTCGCGTCGCAGCAGGGGTTCAATCCATTCCAGCCAGCGTAAGGTGGCTTCTTCGGTGACCGCACCTTCAACAAGCCATTGGGCCGTCCTGGCCAGCAAACGCAGTAAACGGTCGAGGGATTTTTCGCGCAGGGCCAGCACCCTGGGCTGCTCTCGCAACGCCATCAGCCGTTCACGCAGGCGTTGGGGCAGTTTGTCGATCAGGGTCTGCCAGCCGGGTGTGGCGTCAGCTCCCTTGCCCTCGGCAAGCCCTGTCTCGCGATCCGCAGGCGCGGACTCAGCCCCCAGCAGCACATCAAACTCCTTGGCGACCAGCTCGCGATGCTGGTCGAGTTGTAGCTGCAAGGCGGCGGAGTCAGGTAAACCCAGGCTGTGGGCGATCCAGGTCAGATCGTCACGTTGGGTTGGCAGGATATGGGTTTGTTGGTCGTCAAGGTACTGAATACGGTGCTCGAGCCGGCGCAGGAATTCATAGGCACTGGCCAGACCCTGGGCCGTTTCCTCAGGCATCAGGCCAGAGCGGATCAGTCGTTGCAGCGCTTTGAGGGTCGGGCGGGTGCGTAACTCGGGAAACTGCCCGCCCCGGACCACCTGAAGCAGCTGCACAATGAATTCAATTTCACGGATGCCGCCGCGACCCAGCTTGACGTCGTTGTAGCGCTCGGGTCGCCCCGAACTTCGCATGGCCGCATGGTCCCGAATCTGGCGATGAAGGGTTCGCAACGCATCGAACACGCTGTAGTCAAGGTAGCGACGAAACACAAACGGAATAACCAGCGCGCGCAAAGCTTGGGCTGATCCATCCTGCAAATGCTGCTTTGGTGCAATTACCCGGCTTTTGAGCCAGGCAAACCGTTCCCACTCTCGGCCCTGTACCTGGAAGTAAGCCTCCAGCGCATCCAGTGAAACCGCCGGGGGACCGGAATTGCCGTTGGGGCGCAGCGCCAGATCGACTCGGAACACCAGACCATGCTCGGTGGTTTCGCTCAACAGCTGGCTGATCATGCGCACTGCCTTGGCAAAGTACTCATGGTTGGAGACCTGGTTGCGTCCCAAGGCGTTGCCTCTGGTTTGACCCTCCTGGTCATAGACATAAATCAGATCAATATCGCTGGAAACATTGAGTTCTCGTGCACCAAGCTTGCCCATGCCAAGAATCCACCAGGCACAGTCGGTGCCATCGGCCGCCATCGGATGACCGTGCAGATCATCAAGGGTGCGCTGGCTCGCCTGGCTGGCAGTTTCCAGCGCAAATTCAGCCAATTCCGTCATGGCCGTGGTCACCAAACTCAGTGCGAGCCCATGCTCACAGTCCAGGGCGGTCAGGCGCTCCAGTACCAAATGGCGGGTCAGGCGAAGCGCTGCATTGACATCCAACCCATCCTGACGAAGAGCCTCAAACGCGTGAGCCATGGCCCGGGTGTTTGGCAGGCCTGCAGGTATCAGGTCCAGATGCGCTGGATAGCGGCGTCGTATGCGCTGCACAAAGCGCGAATAATCTGCGGCGGCCCCCGGAGGCCGGCTGTCGCTGGCGCTTTCAACAGGAATGCCGTTGGGGGTCATAATTCAAGTCAGATTTTTGAATTATTGAAATGCATGTGCCAGTTTCCGTGCCTTCGGCACGGCTCAAAACGCTCGTGACGGCATCGCGCTGGGTTTGGCGCCTCTTGCTGGCTGGGTGGCTTCTGTTCCTGCTGGCTTGGGTTGGGTTGCACCTAATCATTGTGCCTCGAATCGCTGAGTTGCGGCCGCAACTGGAGGCCTGGGCCTCAAGCGCCTTGGGGGTGCCAGTGCGAATCGATGCCCTTTCGGCCGATTCGCCCGGCCTGATCCCGTCGGTAGAGATCAGGGGCGTGCGACTGCTTGATGCGCAGGGGCGGGAAGCCTTGCTGCTGCCGCGAATTCAGGCCACCCTATCCCCGCAATCGCTCTGGCGGCGGGGCTTTGATCAGCTCTATATCGAGGGATTGCATGTTCAGTTGCGGCGTGCCGCTGATGGACGCCTCTTTGTCGGTAGCCTGCAAATTCCTACTCAAGATGATGCCGGGGGGTCCGTGGCCGACTGGTTTTTCTCGCAAGCCGAGCTGGTCATCAGAAACGGATCCATTGACTGGACTGACGAGATGCGAGGAGGAGTGACCGTACCTCTGGGGGCTGTCAATTTCGTGATGCGTAATGGCGTCAGGAGCCATATGCTGCGGCTTGATGCGCAACCCCCGTCAGCCTGGGGTTCTTCTTTCACACTGATGATGCGTATGCGCTCTCCCCTCTTGAGCCTGCACCCCGGCCGATGGCGTGATTGGGACGGACAGATCCATGCCTTGATGGACCGTGTGGATCTGGCTTGGCTCAAGGACCATGTGGAACTTGGAGAGGCGGTGCAGGGTGGCTCAGGCATGTTGCGCACCTGGGTTGATATCAAGGCGGGCGACTTGATCGGTGGCACAGCCGATGTTCAGCTGGCAGAGGTCGGTCTGGGCGGCGTTGAAACTTCCAAACGTCTGAAGCTGGCAAGGCTGGAAGGGCGCCTCAACCTGAGGCGCTGGCAGGAGGGCTTCGAGCTCTGGACAGAAAACCTGAATTTTCAGACGGCCGATGGTATGCCCTGGCCGGGCGGAAATATACGTTTCAGGCACAGTGCGGCCAGTGCCACAAACCCTGAGCGGGGTGAGCTGCAAGGCGAGCGGCTCGATTTGCAGGCGCTGGCCAGGGTGGCCCTGCAGTTGCCGATGTCTCCGCCATTGGCAGAAAAGTTGACGGCGTTGCAACCGCGCGGGCAGATTGAGCGAATTCAGGCGTCCTGGCAAGGTGATGCGGCATCGCCGCAAGACTATCTGGTCAAAGGGCATGTGACGCAACTGGCGACCGCCGCTCTGACCAGCCCTGTGGCCAGTTCCGTGGGTAAGCTGCAAGTGCCCGGAGTACAAGGCCTGGACGCTGACTTTGAAATTAATCCCTCTGGCGGGCAGGCCAGCCTGACCCTCAAGGAGGGCCAAGTCGAATTGCCGGGTTGGTTTGAAGATCCGAACCTGACCTTTGGCCTTCTCAAGACAGAAGCCAGCTGGCGAATTGATGGCGAGCGGCTATCGATTCAAATGCCCAAGTTGACATTCAGCAATCCGGATGCGCAAGGGGAGCTACAGCTCAACTGGCGCACAGGCGAAGCCGCGGCAGATCGCTTTCCTGGGGTGCTTGATTTACAGGGCAGCATGAGCCGCGCTGCGGGGCACCGGGTATACCGCTACCTTCCCCTGGAGGTGCCGGGCTCGGTGCGCAATTACCTGCGCCATGCCGTTACCAGTGCGCCTGCTACGGCGGTACGCTTTCGCGTCAAGGGCAACCTTGGTCAATTTCCTTTTGCCAAGGCCGGGCAGGGCGAGTTCCGGGTCAGTGCGCAGTTGCGTGACGCGACGTTTGCCTACTTGCCTGCCGCAATTCAATCATCGGGTGAGCTACCCTGGCCAGCCTTGGCGCAGTTGAACACCGAATTCTTGATGGATCGGCATCTGTTGCAACTCAAAAAGGCTAGCGCCCGTGTCGCTGGTGCCAGTGCGATTCGAGTCACCAAGGCCGAGGCCACGATTCCTGACTTCATGATCAATAGCGTCGTCGAAGTTCAAGCTACTGTTGCTGGGCCCTTGAATGAACTACTGGCTAGGGTGGTGGGGGCCTCGCCCTTGTCCACCCTGACCGATCATTTTCTGGACAGGGCCACGGGTAGCGGGTCTGCCGAGGTGCAGTTTGGCTTGCGTGTGCCCTTGTCTGCCCCGGAAAAGACGTCTGTTCAGGGTCGAATTGCCTTGTCTGGCAATGACCTACAGCTGACGGCATCGCTACCCCGTCTGCAATCAGCCCAGGGTCTGGTTCATTTCAACGAAAAGGGGTTTGCCCTGAGCGGGGTCAGGGCGCGAGCCCTTGGGGGTGAACTGCGGGCTGAAGGCGGGACCATTTTCCTGCCCGGCTCAAACCCGGCCCGGGGTGCGCTGCCACGACTCAACCTGAGTGGTCAGGTCACGGCGGATGGCCTGCGTCAATCCCGCGAACTGGGCGAATTTTCCCGCCTGGCCCAGCAGATCAACGGGCAAACCAGTTTTTCTGCATCGCTGGGATGGCGTGAAGGCGCCACCGAACTACTGTTGAACAGCAGCTTGCAGGGAATGGGCTCTAGCCTTCCGCCACCCTTTGACAAGCGTGCCGAGGCGGCATTGCCCTTGCGACTCGAGTTGCGTCCCCACGGGGCTTCAAATACCAAGCCCGCTCAGCAGGACCGCTTTATCCTTACGCTGGGTCAGGTCGCCAGCGCGGATTACGTGCGAGACCTGACTGGCAGGCAGCCCAAGGTGGTGCGCGGAGCCGTGGGCATCGGTCTTGGACCTGATGAGGCGCCCCCTTTGCCAACGACGGGCGTGGTGGCCTTAGCCCGATTTGACAAGCTTGACCTCGATAGCTGGCGCGCGTTGTTGCCGGCCAACCGACTGGAGGGAGATTCCGGGGCCACGGACTATTTGCCAACCAGTCTGGCTCTTCGCGCCACTGCCCTGATTCTGGATGGACGCCCCTATGAACAACTGGTGGCGGGGGGCAGCCGCGAGGGCTCGACCTGGCGTTTCAATCTGGATGCGCGTGAGTTGAGTGGTTATCTGGAATACCAGAATGCCAAGCGCAGCGAGGAGGGGCTTCTTTATGCGCGCCTGGCGCGCCTGGTGCTGGCACCAAGTGCCACGGCCCAGGTGGAAAAGCTGCTGGACATACAGCCGCAAAGTATTCCGGCCCTCGATGTCGTTGTCGGCGATCTAGAGCTGCTGGGCAAAAAACTGGGACGACTGGAGATTGAAGCGCTCAACCGGGGCGATCGAAACTGGCAGCTCCGCAAGCTCAATATCACGCTTCCTGAGGCTCGATTTACCGCAGCGGGCAATTGGGGACATGCGGTTGAGTTGGGCGGCACCCGCTCACGCGTTGCCCCGGTCAGGCGGACCCTGATGGACTTCAAGCTTGATATTGAAGATGCGGGCGTCTTGCTGACGCGTCTGGGCATGAAAGATCTGGTGCGCAAGGGGCATGGAAAACTAGAAGGTCAGGTGGTATGGCGGGGCTCGCCCATGGCTATTGATTACCCCACGCTGGATGGTAGTTTTCAGGTCAATATCGAGGGGGGGCAATTTCTCAAGGCTGACCCCGGCATCGCCAAATTGTTGGGCGTGCTGAGCTTGCAAACTCTCCCCAGGCGGCTGATGCTGGATTTTCGTGATGTGTTCAGCGAGGGGTTTGTGTTTGATTTTGTGCGTGGTGACGTCAAGGTACAGCAGGGCATCGCCAGTTCCAACAACTTGCAGATGAAAGGGGCCAATGCGGCGGTGCTGATGGAAGGCCGGGTCGATATTGACAAGGAGACCCAGAACCTCAAGGTTGTAGTGGTGCCTGAAATCAACGCTGGCACGGCTTCTCTGATTACTTCCTGGATTAACCCGGTCGCTGGCTTGACCTCGTTTTTGGCGCAGCTCTTGTTGCGACAGCCTCTGATTGAGTCGGCTACGCAGGAATTTCGGATCGAGGGTAGCTGGGCTGACCCCAAGGTGGTGCGCACCGATACTGGCAAGGAGATCAAGCGATGAAAGTTTCGGTGGTTCAGATGGTTTCGGCAACCAGCCTGCCAAAAAACCTGGAGCATGCTCAGGCGCTGATTGCGCGCGCAGCCCAGGAGGGGGCCGAACTGGTCTTGCTGCCGGAGCATTTCAGCCTGATCGGTCGGCAGGACACGGATAAGCTGGCGATACAGGAGCCCATGGGCCATGGACCGATTCAACAATGCATGGCAGAGGCGGCCCGACGGCACGGTGTCTGGGTGGTGGCTGGCACATTTCCAATGGCAGCCCCTGACTCGGCAACCGATGGACGGGTCTTTAACAGCTCGCTGGCATTCTCGCCTGATGGTTTGTGCGTGGCGCGTTACGACAAGATTCACCTCTTTTTCTTTGATGACGGCCAGGAAAGGTTTGATGAGGCGCGCACCCTTCGACCTGGCAATGAACCGGTGATGTTTGATTTGCCATCCAGGGACGGTTCCACCTGGCGAATCGGGATGAGCGTGTGCTATGACCTGCGCTTTCCGGAGCTGTATCGTCGCTATGCCCAGGCGGGTGCCGATCTGATGCTGGTGCCCAGCGCCTTTGTGTACAGCACCGGTCAGGCGCACTGGGAGGCCTTGCTGCGCGCCCGTGCCATTGAAAACCTATGCTATGTGATGGCCGCCGCGCAGGGGGGGCTGCATGAAACGGGTCGACGTACCTGGGGACATTCACTGGTCACCGATCCCTGGGGTGAGGTCATGGGCCTGCTTTCAGAAGGCGAAGGGGTCCTGACGGTGGAGTTGTCCAAACAGCGGCTGGCGCAGGTTCGACAAAAGTTGCCTGCGCTGAAGCACCGAACCCTCTGAATGGTTGAATTGCTGAATGGCTGATAGCGCCTCCGGGCCTTCTGCAAAGCGCCGTCGACTCCTCTGGTCGGCCTTGTCCCTGCTGGTGCTGATCCTGTTGTCGCTGCTCGTGTGGCTGGCCAATCGGTTTGAAGTCAGTCGGGTGCAGGACCGGCTTGAACGTGATGCGGCAGAGGCGGTGGCTGACCTGCGAGCCGGGCTGACCCGCAATTTGCAAAACCTGCAGAGCCTGCAGTTTTTCGATCCCAATTCATTGGCCTGGCGCGAAGCGGCGCAAGAGCTGTTGCGACAGCGCCGGGAGATGGTCCGCATTGAATGGCGTGACAGCACCAGCCATGTGCAGGCTTTTGTCGACTCGCCCTACCGTGCGCCGGTATTTGAGTACTTGGGCCGGACCGGGGCCGGCAATGACGTCAGTCAAACCTGCTCATCGGCGCGCCGTCAGAACGGCGCTGCCTATTCCTCCAGTTACTTCTCTCTGCAGTCGGGCGGGCTGGGCCTGGAATTGATGGACTTGTGCTGGCCGGTGCTGACCGCAGGACGACAGAGTGGCTACCTGCTGGTGAGCTATTCGCTGCCGGATTTGTTGAGCGAACTGGTTGAAAGTCAGCTGTCGCAAGGGCGTGAACTGTCCTTTACCGATGGCGATGGCACCCGCCTGGCCGTCCACGGTTCGGTACTGCGGGCCGGGCGGGAATTCAGCACACGATCCTTGCTGGAGCTGACGGGCAACACCCTGGTCTTGCGACTGGACAGTTGGCGCAGGGCGCCTGAATTGTTTCCCAATGTCTTGACGGCGCTGGTGGCCGCACTCGCACTGGCGCTGGTCATGATTCTTTGGCTGTTGGGGCGTGATACCCGGTTGCGCCTGCGGGCTGAACATGACCTGGCTGATGCGTTGGCATTTCGAAAGGCGATGGAAGACTCGCTGGTGACGGGATTGCGTGCCCGGGACCTGGAGGGCAGGATCACGTATGTCAACCCGGCCTTCTGTCAGATGGTGGACTTCACTGCCGAAGAGTTGCTGGGTCAGAGCGTGGATGCGCCCTACTGGCCCCCCGAATTCGCCGAGGATTACAAAAAGAGGCAGGCAACCCGACTGGCGGGCAATGTGCCACCGCGCGAGGGCTTTGAGTCGGTTTTCATGCGCAAGGATGGCACCCGATTCCCGGTGATGATTTTCGAGGCGCCGCTGATCAATGCACAAGGTGATCAGACTGGCTGGATGAGCGCTTTTCTGGATATCAGCGAGCAGCGCAGGGTGGAGGAACTTTCGCGTGCCAGTCAGGACCGCCTGCAGGCTACCAACCGGCTGGCTCTGGTGGGAGAGATGGCATCCCTACTGAGCCATGAGCTGAACCAGCCACTGGCTGCCATCACAGGCTATGTGGCTGGCATGCGCAACCTCTTGCAGTCAAGCACCTTGAAAGAGGCCGAGGTGGCGCAAGTCATGCAACGGGTCGGTGAGCAGGCTGAGCGGGCGGGCAGAGTCATCAAGAGCGTGCATGACTTTGTGCGACGGCGTGACCAGACCCGTGAGGCGGTATCGCCGCAAGCGCTCTTTGATGCCATCTTGCCCCTGCTCAACTTGCAGGCGCGCAAGCTATCGGTGCAGGTGCAAATTCGTTTGGACCCCGAGCTGCCCGAGGTGTTCTGTGACCGAACCATGGTCGAGCAGGTTCTGCTCAATCTGGCGCGCAACGGCATGCAGGCCATGGACTTTGCGGGCGTGCGCAACCGGCGGCTGTTGCTTCAGGCCCGCATTGCTGACAGCGACCATCCGGGCGAGGTCGAATTTCTGGTGGTTGACTTTGGCGTTGGCATTGATCCGGCCATTGAGAAGCAACTGTTTACGCCTTTTTTCACCACCAAGCCCGAGGGTATGGGATTGGGGCTAAGTTTGTGCCGCACCGTGATTGAGCAACACGGGGGCACAATGCAATTTGTTGCCACACAACCGCAGGGCACCACATTCAAGTTCACCTTGCCCCGAGCAGCAATCACCGAAACCTGAATTTCATGCAGCCTTCATCCCAATCCACGGTTTTTATTGTTGATGACGACCCCGATGTGCGCGATGCGTTGGGGTGGCTATTGCGGTCACGCCGATTGAACAGCGAAGCGTTTGAAAGTGCCGAGCTGTTCTGGAACAAGATCCGGCAGGCCCCGCCATCCCGGGCAAGCTGTCTGTTGCTGGATGTGCGCATGCCCGTTATGAGCGGCCTGGCCCTCTTTGAGAAACTGGTTGAGCGCAACTGGCATCGAGCCATGCCGGTGATTTTTCTGACCGGTCACGCGGATGTGCCGACTGCGGTCGATGCAGTTCAGCGGGGAGCATTTGATTTCACGGAAAAGCCTTTTTCTGACAACAAGCTGGTGGACCGAATCGAGCAGGCGCTGACCCAATCTGCCAACTTGCTGGCGCTTGAGCAGGACTTGCGCAAGCTTCGTCAAAGGCTCAATGACCTGACCGAGCGCGAGCGTGAGGTGATGCGTCTGGTGCTCGAGGGCCAGCCCAACAAGCGAATTGCCGAGCAACTGGACATCAGCGTGCGAACTGTCGAAGTCCATCGTTCGCGCATTTTTGACAAGATGGAAGTCAAGTCAGCGGTGGAACTGGGTAATCTCCTGCGAAGTCTGGGATGACGCAAGTCGCTATTTACCGCTTCTCGTCGGTCGTGTTTTTCTCTTCTTCGGCGTCAGCCGCGGGGGGCTTCAGTTCGCCATGCTTGCGGCCTGAGAACATGGTCCACCAGACAATGAAGACCAGCAGGGCCAGCGCAATAAAGGCTTCCAGCAGAATTAAGGCCATGATGATGCGATTCCTGAAATGGGCAACATGGGCCCTGATTGTAGGAACGCTGGCGGCCTGTGCCAGTCGGGTTCCCTTGCCAGAGCGGGAACCGCCGCTGCCCCCGAAGTCCGAACCCCAGGCCCCTGCAGAGACCACCCCCGCGTTACCGGAAGGAGAAGGGCGCGCGGTGGAGATGCTGCAACCGAGTAGTCGCTGGGTACCAGCTTCCTGGCAGGACTTGCCTGGTTTTGAACAGGACGCCCTGCATGAAGCCTGGAATGCCTGGCTGCGCAGCTGTGAACGGCCTTCGCCCAATTTCGCTTCGGTCTGTGCCGAGGTGCGACGCCTGAGCATCGGCAGTGCACAGGAGCAACGGGCCTGGATGAAGGAGCGATTGCAGCCTTATCAGGTGCAGACCCTGGCCGGTGGGCAGGAGGGCTTGCTGACGGGCTACTACGAGCCGGTCTTTGAAGCTTCCAGGTTGGCGCAGCCGGGTTTTGGCGTGCCGCTCTACCGCACGCCAGCGGGCCTGTCACCACGCCAACCCTGGTTCAGCCGACAAGACATTGACACATTGCCTCAGGCGCAGGCGGCCTTGCAAGGGCGCGAAATCGCCTGGCTGGCTGACCCGGTGGATGCGCTTGTACTGCAGATACAGGGGTCGGGCCGCTTGTGGGTCACAGAGCCCAACGGGCAGAAACGGTTGGTCCGGCTGTCTTTTGCTGCCTCCAACGAGCGACCTTACCAAAGCGTGGGGCGCTGGCTGCTTGACCAGGGCCTGGTGCGGGATGCCTCATGGCCCGGAATCAAAAACTGGGTGGCGGCCAATCCGCTACGCCGGCAGGAAATGCTATGGAGCAACCCGCGTTACATTTTTTTCAGGGAGGAGCCGCTGGATGATGCCGATACTGGGCCGCGGGGTGCCCAGGGGGTGGCGCTGACGCCCGGACGCTCCATTGCGGTTGACCCCAACAGCATCCCCTACGGCACACCCGTCTGGCTGGCCTCCAGTGGCCCAGTCAATAGCCTCAACCGACTGGTGTTGGCGCAGGACACCGGGAGCGCGATTGTTGGGGCGGTGCGGGCCGATTATTTTGTCGGTTGGGATGCCGCCGCGGGTGAGGTGGCGGGACGCCTGAGGCAAGCCCTGCGGCTATGGGTGTTCTGGCCGCGCTGAGCTTCTAAATTGGTCATACACTTGATCCCATCTTGACCCGTCATAACCCTTCTCAACCTAAGGCAGTACCTGTTTGGTTGCCTGCCATGAGCAGATACCCGGGCATGATCCATTTGGAGACCTAGTTCATGAACGCTCCCTTGCCAGAGTCCATTCGAAAAGCGCTTGAAACCGTCACCCTGGACGACAAATATTCGCTGGACTATGGGCAAGCCTTCATGAGTGGCGTCCAGGCGCTGGTCAAGCTGCCCATGCTGCAGCGCTTGCGTGATCAGCTCCGGGGCAAGAGCACAGCCGGGTTTATCAGCGGATACAGGGGCTCGCCACTGGGTGGTTACGACCAGGCCCTGTGGCAGGCCAGCAAATACCTCAAGGCGCAAAACATTGTTTTTCAGCCTGGGGTCAATGAAGAGTTGGCGGCTACCGCCCTGTGGGGCACCCAGCAGCTGGGCTTTGCGCCCCCAGGCAGCAACCGGTTCGATGGCGTGTTTGGCATTTGGTATGGCAAGGGGCCGGGGGTGGACCGCAGTCCCGATGTGTTCAAGCATGCCAATATGGCCGGCACCACGCCCTGGGGCGGGGTGATCGCAGTGGCTGGCGATGACCATGTGGCCAAGAGCAGCACGGTGGCGCACCAGAGCGACCATATTTTCAAGGCTTGCGGCTCACCGGTATTTTTTCCTGCCTCGGTGCAGGACATCCTGGATCTGGGGGTGCACGCTTTTGCCCTGAGTCGTTACGCCAGTCTGTGGTCGGGCATGAAAACGATTCAGGAAGTTGTTGAGTCCAGCGCTACCGCCATGATTGATCCGGAGCGGGTGCAGGTCATCCTGCCTGAATTCGACTTGCCCCCGGGAGGCTTGCATATACGCTGGCCGGATCCACCGCTGGAGCAGGAAGAGCGGCTGCTCAAGCACAAATGGTATGCCGCGCTGGCCTACATTCGTGCCAACCGGCTGAATCACAACGTGATCGAAGGGCCGAATGGGGGGAAAGAGGACCGCTTCGGCATTATTGCCAGCGGCAAGGCATTCAACGACACCCGCCAGGCCCTGCTGGACCTGGGTCTGGATGACGCCAGCTGTCGTCAGCTGGGGATCCGATTGCACAAGGTGGCGGTGGTCTGGCCACTTGAGCCTCAGAGTGCCCGGGCCTTTGCCAGCGGTTTGCAGGAAATTCTGGTGGTCGAGGAAAAGCGTCAGGTGATTGAGTATCAACTCAAGGAAGAGTTGTACAACTGGCGCGATGATGTGCGGCCCAATATTTTGGGCAAGTTTGATGAAGTTGCCGGTGACCGCTCCGGCGGCGAGTGGTCTGTACCCAACCCATCCAGTCATGAGTTGCTTCGCCCCAACGCCGATCTCTCGCCGGCGCAGATCGCCCGTGCCATTGCGCACCGCCTGGGCAAGACCGGAATCCTGGCTGCCGCCAGCAGTGAAATTCGCTCGCGGGTTGCTTCCCAGCTTGCCATTCTGGATGCGAAAGAACGCGCCATGCAGGCGCTCCATCTGGGCGGCCCGGCGGTAGAGCGCTTGCCCTGGTTTTGCTCGGGGTGCCCGCACAACACCAGCACCCGAGTCCCCGAGGGCTCACGCGCCATGGCGGGCATCGGGTGCAGCTTCATGGCGGTCTGGATGGATCGCAGCACCATTGGTTTTACCCAGATGGGTGGCGAGGGCGTGCCCTGGGTCGGGCAGCAACCCTTCAGCAAGGAGCAGCACACCTTTGCCAATATCGGCGATGGCACCTATTTCCACAGCGGAATTCTGGCTGTGCGTCAGGCGGTTGCAGCCGGAGTGAACCTCACATTCAAAATTCTCTACAACGACGCGGTGGCCATGACCGGCGGTCAAAAAGTGGGTGAGCGACCCGAAGGCCACAGCGTGATCCAGATTGCGCAGAGCATGCGCGCCGAAGGCGCTGCCAAGATTACCATCGTTACCGATGAACCGCAGAAATACAAGGGCGTGCAAGGCCTGCCTGAGGGAATTGCCATCGAGCACCGCGACGAGCTTGACCGAATTCAGCGCGTCTTTCGTGAGCTCAAGGGCACCACGGTCATCATCTACGACCAAACCTGCGCGACAGAAAAGCGCCGGCGGCGCAAGCGCGGCACCATGGTTGATCCGGCCCTGCGTGTCCTGATCAACGAGTCAGTGTGTGAAGGCTGTGGCGACTGCAGTGTCAAAAGCAACTGCCTGTCGGTGGAGCCGTTGGAAACTGAATTTGGTCGCAAGCGAACCATCAATCAGAGCACCTGCAACAAGGATACCAGCTGCCTGAAAGGTTTTTGCCCCAGCTTTGTCTCGGTTGAGGGCGGCGCCTTGAAGAAAAAGGCCAAGGAACAGGTGGCTTCCCCTCTGGCGCTGGGTGAATTACCCGAGCCTGTCCTGCCATCATCGCAAACAGCCTATGGCATTGTGGTGGCTGGCGTGGGCGGTACGGGCGTCATCACCATCGGCCAGTTGCTGGGCATGGCAGCCCACATGGAAGGCAAGGGCATTGTCACGCAGGATGCAGCCGGGTTGGCGCAGAAGGGCGGTGCCACCTGGAGCCATGTCCTGATCGCAGATACGGCAGCCGAAATCCGAACAACCCGGGTGAGCACTGCAGGTGCCGATCTGATTCTGGGATGCGACCCCATTGTCACGGCCGGCAAGGAGACGATGCTTCGAATGCGGGAGGGTCGAACCCGGGTTGCCTTGAATGCGCATAGCACGCCAACAGCGGCCTTTGTCAGGGACGGTTCATGGCAGAACCCGGCGCAGCAGTGCGCGGCAGACATTGCCCAGGCGGTGGGCGCAGGGGGGCTGGGCCACTTCGATGCTGATGCTGTTGCCAGCCGACTGATTGGCGACACGATCTATATCAACCCCATGTTGCTGGGGTTTGCCTGGCAAAAAGGTTGGGTGCCGCTGCACCGCCAATCCATATTGCGAGCCATTGAACTCAACGGCGTGGCGGTAGAGGCAAACAAGTCTGCTTTTGAATGGGGCCGTCATGCAGCGCATGACTGGGCCAGCGTTCAGGCCTTGCTGACACCTCTTCAGGCCATTCACTTCAAGCCGCGCGAAAGTCTGGATGATGTCATTTCGCGCCGCGCCGAGTACCTGAACGCCTACCAGAACGCTGCTTACGCGCGCACTTACCAAGACTTCATGGCCAAGGTCAAGTTGGTAGACGCCTCACTGGCAGACGCGGTGGCGCGTAACCTGTTCAAGCTCATGGCCTACAAGGATGAATACGAGGTTGCCCGCCTGCACAGTGACCCGGCTTTTCTGTCGCGAATCCAGGGTATGTTTGAGGGGGACTTCAAGGTTTACTATCACTTGGCGCCTCCACTCCTGGCCAGGCGTAACGACAAGGGTGAACTCATCAAGCGCAAGTACGGCCCCTGGATGGGCTCAGCCTTCCGGATGCTGGCCGCCCTGAAGGTGCTGCGTGGCACGGCGCTCGATATCTTTGGCCGCACTGAGGAGCGCCGAACAGAGCGAGCCCTGATCGGGCAATACCGTGCCGCCATCGAGGAGGTGTTGGCCGGCTACGCTCCCGAACGTAAAGATCTGGCATTGAAGATTGCTGCCTTGCCCGAGCAGATCAAGGGCTTTGGCCATGTCAAGGCACGCAACCTGGACGCGACCCGCGAAAAGTGGGCCGAGTTGATGGTGCGCTGGCGTTCACCTTGACGGCATCAACCCTGCCAGGCCATGCCCAGAATCGACAGGCCTGAGACCAGCATCACTCCCTCCATCAGCTGGACAAAGCGAGATTCAGGAAGCTTGAGAACAAACCGCTTGGACAGGGTAGAGCCAGCCAGAACAAAGGCGCCAATCAGAAGACCGCGTGCGGTGGCGCTGGCGTCGATGATGCCCAACTGCTGAAAGGCAGCACCTTTGGCCAGGAACAACGCCAAGGAGCTGGCAGCCTCGGTGCCGATATAGGCGCCCTTGAGCAGGCCAAAGGCAAGAAAGAAGGGCGTGTTGAGTGCGCCGGTAGAGGCCACCAGGCCGGTCAGGTAACCAATGGCCGCGCCCACCAATGCCATGTGCCAGAGATGCAGGCGAAAGTCCTGGCGGCGTAGCCATCGTCGGGCCGGAATCATCAGCAGTAGAAAGCCGCCCAGCAAAAGTTCAATCAGGCGAGCATTGAACCGCACCAGCGTGTGCGCGCCCAGCACAACAGCAGGTACCGAGGTGGCGCCGTAAATGGCACAAACGCGCCAGTCAATTGAGCGCCACCACAGCCCCACGCGGGCCAGATTGGCCACGATGGCAATCAAGGCAATGATGGGTACTGTCTGTATCGGGCCATACACGTGCACGAGTGGCGGCATCAACATGATGGTGGTTCCAAAACCGATGACCCCGCCCAGCACCCCGGCCCCCAGGCCAAGCAGGCAAACCAGCAACAAAGGCAGCCACTCACTCATGATGTGTCAACGGTCCAGTAGCTGGCCCAATTGACCGGGGCCCAATTCGATGGGCTTGCCGTGTGGAGTGCGCTCAGCAGCAGCCTGCCAGGCATGTTCGAGCGCGTGGATCTGATTGGGCGTGCCCAGCTGTTTGCTGAGAATCAGTTGCTCCAGGGCGTTGAGCCAGTGGGTGTAATAGGCGCTGCCGTCATCATGGTTCGGGTCAGTAGGCGTGGGATCGGTCTGGATTTGGTGACTCAGTGCATCAGCCCATTCTGGCCAGGTGAACAGGCCTTGCGAGTGAAGGTGAACGGTCAAAGCAAAGGCTTGGGCTTGCCATGGCGCAGCAAAGACCGGCTCCAGATCCAATCGGTGTGGCAAGGGCAAGCGTTCACCACAAAGGGCGGCCAACTCATGCGGGTTGTTGGGCACAGGGCTCATCCGTTTGCCTGATTGGGTGGCGGATTGGGTCCTGGATCGGGTCCGAGATGGAGCCCGAGATCGTGAGGGCCCGAGCGGCTTAAGGCTAGCTCGCACGGCTCCAGATAAGGTTCCCAGGCGTCAACACAAATCTCGGTATTGTCACCAGCGGCCTGTTCGCCCCAGAGCTCTTGCGCTTCAAAGGCCACGGTGTAAAGCCAATGGGCGGTCTCTTCAAAAGGCGGCAGCTGCCGGCTCACATGGCTGTCGGGCCAGACATGACAGCCTCGCACGGCAAGGACTGTTCCGACATGACCGCGCACATAGCGCGGCAGGCGGGTGTGGCCGCCAGGATGCATGTTGCGAGCACGGACCCGCTCACCCACCACATGGCGTGGCGGACTACCGTGCTGGTTGGCGGACCGTTCAGCTGAAGTGCCCTTGGCCAGGACACTGGCGACGCGCTCGGCAGTCAGCACGGGCAGGGCCCGATCAGCTGGCTGACGTAACTGGCCATCCTTGAGCTCCTCGGCCGTTGCCAGGCCTCGTTTGATCAGCAGATGCTCAAGGCCGCGTAACCAGATTTCGTAGTAGCTACTGTTCAGGTAAACCCCGGGCGGCAATGACTCGCGGGCGGCGCGGGCATGGTCAATCGTCCATTGGCCGGTGGCGCCCATGGCCAGGGTTAAGGCCAACGCCCGCCGTTCCCATGGGGCGTGAAACAGCGGCTCGTTGGTTTCGGGGTTAACTGCACCGAATCCCTGCATGCCACCCATGTCGTGCACCGAGTTCAAACGGAAGTCTCCCGGGCCAGGTCTTGCGGATTGAGGGGCAGGCCCGTGCCGATCATGGAATCACGGGTGACCAGGCGGGCCAGTTGGTCTGCGCTCCAGCCGTCGGTTTGCGCCGGTCGCAGAGGTAGCACCAGATAGCGGACTTCGGCGGTGGAGTCCCAGACCCGAATGCGGGTGCTGGGCGGTAGCGTTACCTTGAAATCTTGCAGGACGCCACGGGGATCCATCACGGCGCGCGAGCGGTAGGGCGCACTTTTGTACCAGACCGGGGGCAGGCCCAGCACTGGCCACGGGTAGCAGCTGCAAAGGGTACAGACCACCATGTTGTGCTCTTGGTCTGTGTTGGCCAGTGCGACCATATGCTCGCCCTGACGGCCGCTGTAGCCCATATCAGCAATGGCGGCCGTTGCATCCCTCAGCAGCCAGTCTCGGTAGGCGGGGTCAGTCCAGGCGCGTGCCACCACCCGGGCGCCATTGTGCGGTCCGACCTCGGATTCATAGGTTTCAATAATGCGCTCCAGGGCAGCGGGCTCGACATATCCCTTATGAATCAGGAGGGATTCAAGGGCTCGCACACGCACGTCCATGTCAGACAGGTGACTGTGTTCATGAGGATGCTCTGGGTGCGGCTCAATCATTCGGACTCAAATTCAGCATGGAGAGGAAGTGACAATCCTAGCGCAAGCCCGCCAGCACCCGTCCTCGGCTTAAAATCCCGGATTCCCATCGGGCTGGTGCCCTCACCTGCCTGTCAATCTCTACAACTGACCAGGAACCGACGATGTTCATTACCAATGCATTTGCCCAGGCCGCACCGGCTGCCGCTGCATCCACGCAAGACTCGCTCATGAGCATGTTGCCGATTGTGCTGATGTTTGTGGTGCTTTACTTTGTGATGATTCGTCCTCAGATGAAAAAACAAAAAGAGCACAAGGCCATGGTGGAAGCGCTGGCCAAGGGGGACGAGGTGGTGACCGCCGGGGGATTGCTTGGCAAGGTCAGCAAAATAGGCGATAACTTCATCGGCGTTGAAATCACCCAGGGCGTGGAAATCCAGTTGCAACGTCAGGCTGTCGTCCAGGTGCTGCCCAAGGGCACCCTCAAGTAAATAACCTTAATCCGGCGGGCCCTCAAGCCGGCCAGTGAGATCATGAACCGTTACCCGGTGTGGAAATACGCGATCATTCTGGTCGCGCTATTGCTTGGCTTTGTTTATACCCTGCCCAACTTCTTTGGTGAAGCGCCGGCTGTTCAGGTGTCGCCTGCCAAGTCTTCAGTCAAGGTCGATACCGCTGTACAGACGCGGGTGGAAGCCGGGCTCAAGGAGGCTGGTATCCAGCCGGGCGCCATCAACCTGGAGGCTGGATCACTCAAGGTGCGCTTTGCCAGTACCGATGAGCAGATCAAGGCCAAGGATGCCATCCAGAAGGCCTTGATCCCTGATCCGACCGACCCCGGATTTGTGGTGGCGCTTAATCTGCTCTCGCGCACACCAGCGTGGCTGAGCGCCTTGCATGCAGCGCCCATGTACCTTGGCCTGGACTTGCGGGGTGGCGTGCACTTCATGTTGCAGGTGGACATGCCAGCTGCATTGACCAAAAAGGTTGAGTCACTCTCCGGCGATATCCGCACCGTGCTGCGCGAAAAAAATGTCCGCCATGGCGGCATTTCTCGCAACGGGCAAACCATTGAAATCCGGGCCCGTGATAGTGCCACCCTGGAAGCTGCCAAGCGCATTCTGAACGAGCAATTTGCAGACCTGCAAACTACCGATGCCCCCGACGGCAGTGACTACAAACTGAGCGCCACCATCAAGCCGGTTGCCGCCCGCACGGTGCAGGAGCAGGCGCTCAAGCAAAACATCACCACCCTGCACAACCGGATCAATGAGCTTGGCGTGGCCGAGCCGGTGATACAGCAGCAGGGGCTGGACCGCATCGTGGTGCAACTGCCAGGGGTTCAGGATACGGCCAAGGCCAAGGATATCTTGGGCCGAACCGCCACCCTGGAACTGCGCATGGTTGATGAAAGTACCGAAGGTCGTGCGGCTGAAGGCGGCTCCGGGCCAGTCCCGTTTGGTGCCGAGCGTTACGCCGACCGAAGCGGCCAGTCTGTCATTGTGAAAAAAGCGGTGATCCTGACCGGTGAAAACCTGACTGATGCACAGCCAGGCTTTGACAGCCAGACCCAGGAACCCACAGTCAACCTGACCCTGGACGCCAAGGGGGCGCGCATCTTCAAGGAGGTCACGCGTGAAAACGTGGGCAAGCGCATGGCCATCATCCTGTTTGAAAAGGGCAAGGGCGAGGTGGTTACTGCGCCGGTCATTCGGACTGAAATTGGGGGTGGCCGGGTGCAGATTTCCGGGCGCATGAATACCGTCGAGGCGAACGACACGGCCCTGCTCCTGCGGGCGGGTTCCCTGGCCGCGCCCATGGAAATCATCGAGGAGCGAACCATTGGCCCGAGTCTGGGGGCAGAAAATATCGCCAAGGGTTTCGCCAGTGTGACCTGGGGCTTTGTCGCCGTTGCCGTCTTCATGTGCATCTACTATGTGATGTTCGGTCTGTTCTCCAGTCTGGCGCTGGGCGTCAACCTCTTGTTACTGGTGGCCATGCTGTCCACCTTGCAAGCCACCCTCACCCTGCCTGGAATGGCGGCGATGGCCCTGGTGCTGGGTATGGCGATTGACGCCAATGTGCTGATCAATGAACGGGTCCGAGAAGAACTCAGGTGGGGCGCTACCCCGCAGGCTGCCATTCAGGCCGGCTATGACCGCGCCTGGTCCACCATTCTTGACTCGAACGTAACCACTCTAATAGCCGGGCTGGCCCTGCTGGCCTTTGGTTCGGGCCCGGTGCGCGGCTTTGCCGTGGTGCACTGTCTTGGCATCCTGACCAGCATGTTCTCCAGCGTGTTCTTTTCCCGCGGACTGGTGAACTTCTGGTACGGCCGACAGAAAAAACTCAAGGGTGTGTCCATCGGTACGGTATGGAAACACAGCGGTGCAACGCCAGCCAAGGCTGAATAAGGAGGCTTGAAGTGGAATTTTTCAGAATCAAGCGTGACATTCCTTTCATGCGCCATGCACTGGTGCTCAACGCCATTTCTGCGTTGACTTTTCTGGCCGCAGTTTTTTTTCTGTTCTCGCGCGGTCTGCACCTGTCGGTGGAATTCACCGGGGGTACCCTGATGGAGGTCAGTTACAGCCAGGCCGCTGACCTGAACGCCATGCGCGCAACCATTGATCGTTTGGGCTTCAAAGATGTCCAGGTGCAGAACTTCGGCACGGCACGTGAAGTTTTAATCCGCCTGCCGGCCATCAAGGGGCAGACCTCGGCCCAACAAAGCGATCAGGTCATGGCCGCGCTCAAACAGGCCGATGCCTCGGCGCAATTGCGGCGCACCGAGTTCGTTGGGCCGCAAGTGGGCGATGAGTTGGCGGCCGATGGCCTCAAGGCCCTGGCCTTTGTGGTGGTCGGCATCATGATCTACCTGGCGATTCGCTTCGAATGGAAATTTGCGGTCGCCGCCATCATTGCCAACCTGCATGATGTGATCATCATTTTGGGCTTCTTTGCCTTTTTTCAGTGGGAGTTCTCGCTTGCGGTGCTGGCCGCGGTGCTGGCGGTCCTGGGCTATTCAGTCAACGAATCGGTGGTGATCTTTGACCGTATCCGCGAAAATTTTCGTCGTTACCGCAAGATGAATTCGGTCCAGATCATTGACAACGCGATCACCTCGACCATCAGCCGTACCATCATCACCCATGGCAGCACCCAACTGGTGGTGTTGTCGATGCTGATTTTTGGCGGAGCCACCCTGCACTACTTCGCGCTGGCCTTGACCATCGGCATTCTTTTTGGCATCTATTCTTCGGTTTTTGTGGCTGCGGCCATTGCCATGTGGTTGGGCATTCGACGCGAAGACCTGATCAAAGCGGGTGGCAGTAAAAAAGACGGGGACCCGAACGATCCCAACTCGGGGGCGGTGGTTTAGGGGAGGGCGCCGGGCTTGCCCTAATGGGCTACCCGGTCCTGCGCGTCGTCACACAACTCGTCCAGGATCAGTGCATCAGGCTCTTCACCAAAGCGCCAGTAAACCATCAGAACGATGATTTTCAGGTGCTCCAGAGTGGTTGGGGTTGGAACTGCCATGGCGCGGTCAATGACCACCTCGCGCAGGGTGGCCGGCAATACGCCAGCTGACTCCAGAAACATGACGAAGCCCAGGCAGTCGGGACCCAATTGATCCTGCTCGAGCGTTGAATAGATACGCAGACTTTGGGCGTTTGCTTGAACCTCGGTTACGCCCTGACGCATTGCGCCCTGCTCTGGCGAAGGCCAAGCTGTCTCCTCGGCCAACTGGTTCAGGCCATTGAGCCAGTCAATAGCCTTGTGGACCTCGTCGGACTCAAAGCCGGCCGCATTGAGTTTGCGCTCCAATTGCCTAGGCTCTGAAAGAATGTCGCCGCACCAGTAATTTTCGTAGACGAAAACAAGCACATCGAACATGACAACACTGTAGCGCAGAAATTCAGAAATAGCACACGCTGGCCAAACTTTTTGCCAGACAGAAATTTTCTTGCGGTCGGTTCAGGCCCGAACCAGACGTTGAAACAAGCCACCAGGCAGTCTAGCCACCTGACCCTCGAGCTCCAGAGTCATCAGTTGAGCCTGCAGGCTGGCAGTGGGGAGGCCGCTCAGGGCTTGCAATGCCTCCAGGCTTAACGGTTCATGCGCCATGGCTGTCAGTAGCGGGTGAGTCGTTTCCACCGGCGGCGGTGGCCCACTTGATGCGGGCCGGCTTGGAGACAGGCCGGTGATGGAATGCAGATCCTCCAGTACGTCCTGCGCCGATTCAACCAGCTTGGCGCCTTGCCTTATCAGGGCGTGGCAGCCCCGGGCCTGGGTGGAATGAATCGAGCCGGGAATGGCAAATACTTCCTTGCCCAGTTCGACAGCCAGTCGTGCGGTGATCAATGAGCCGGACTGCAGGGCCGCTTCGACGACCAGGGTGCCGCAAGACAGGCCGGCAATAAGCCGGTTGCGCCTTGGGAAATTGGCCGCCAGGGGTGGAGTGCCCAAGGGGTACTCGCTGATCAGCATCCCCTGAAGGGCAATGCGATGGGCCAATGCGCGATGTTCCTTGGGATAGACCCGGTCCAGTCCGGTGCCTACCACCGCGACGGTCGCTAACTGGCCTTCACCGGCGCCAGGACCTTCCAGGGCGCCTTCGTGGGCAGCGCCATCCACGCCCATGGCCAATCCGGAAACGATGGTCAGGCCAGCCTCGCGCAAGCTACGCGCAAACTGGCGAGCGTTCAGTCGGCCTTGCGGGGTCGGGTTGCGACTGCCCACCATGGCCAAACTGGTCTGCGCCGACCATGGCAGATCCGAGCGGCCAAGCAGGTAAAGCAGCAGCGGGGGGTCGGCGGTGTCGAGCAGGGCAGCCGGGTAGTGGGGGTCACCCAAGGTGGCAATGCGGCGTTGCAGCAGAGGCCCGTCTTCTTGCGGCTGCTCAAGCCAGGCCAGAGTTTGAGCCACCTGCATTGCCAGCTCTGCCGGCTCTTGTCGCAGAGCCTGCGCCAGTGGGGCGCCCACCACCTCAGTCAGACGGGCGGGTGATTCACAAAAGATGGCCTGCGGCAGGCCAAACGCTTCGAGCAATCGGCGAGCATGAATGTTTCCGATGCCCGGCGTCAGCTGCAGGCGTAGCCAGGCGGCCAGCTCGTCACTGGACAAGGTTGCAGCAGGCGGAACTGTGGCCGGCAAAACAGTCGTGGGCATGGTCAGTGCGGGTTGGTCAGCCGATCGCCAATCTTGACGCCATCGGTGATGTCCAACACCAGGGCATAGGAAAGCTTTTCGAAGGTGCGAAACACCATCATCAGTCCGTTGCGCTCGTCCGGAAGTTTGAGTTGGGGACGCAAGGGGTCTGTTTTGTCGGTGGTTCGCGCGCCATCTTTCAGGATTGCCAACACATGGCCGCTTTCGAGTCCATCCCGACGGCCCCGGTTGATGACCACCACCTGATTTTGTGCAGCATTGGCCACAGCACTGCCGTATATTGAGACGATCCGTCCCTCGATGGGTTGTGCCGGTGTCCGAGGCAGATAGCTTTGGAAGCTGCGCTCGGGCTCGGGGATCAGCCGGTCACCGATCAACATCTCTTCCTTGGCGGCTGTAATGTCCAGGGTGGCCGGCACAATCAGCGTGGAAGATTGACCATCGTGCTGCGGCGTCACCTGGGTCGACTGTTCGCGAACCAGCCTGGCTTTTCCAACAAACTGGGCTTCAAAACCCAGAATTTCTCCAGTAACCGGGTCCTTCAAGGGGCGGGGGTTGCGAAACACCCGTAGGTCACGGCCCTTGTCGCTAAGTGAGGTCAACGAGCCATCAGCCGGGCTACGCGCATAGGCTCGGTCACCCCGGGTTAGCAGCAGACGATTCTCAGGCGTGGCCACAATTCTTGGTGCGCCCGTCAGTTCCCCTTCCTCAACGATCAAGGGCTCGGCCAGAAAGGGCTCGATCAGCCTGGTATCCAGCGTGGTCAGAGGTTGCGTCAGTGTGCGCACACGCGGCGACAGTCGTACCGTCGGTATGTTTTGGGCGCCCTCGGCACTGGACCCCAAGCGAAGTAGCGCACGACCATCTGCCCTGAGCAAATGCAGTTGCTGACCTGGATAAATCAGGTGCGGATTGCGAATTTCCTTCAGGTTCATGCCCCACAGTTCTGGCCAGCGCCATGGGGTGCGCAAAAACAGAGCTGAGATCGCCCACAAGGTGTCGCCACTTTGCACCGTGTAGGTATCTGGCGCACCGGGTGCAAGATCGGACAGGGGGACGCCCGTCTGGTCAACCTGTCGCGCGGTCGCGCTCTGAGTCTGCGTCACCGGGTAGTTCTGGCCCCAGGCCAGCGGCATCAAAAAAGTAAGTAACAGGGCGAAGGCCTGACTTGGCGAACAGCGAAAGAGTTGCTTCATGACGTTGTATTTCCCTGGTTGGCCGGAGGGCTTGGCTGGCATGATTTTGCGTTCAAGACCCTAAGCGAACAATGCATTTTTAGGCTCAATTCAAGACCTAACGCAAAAGTAGCGAAAATATCGGCCTTCATCCTTGTAAATCATGGCGCGATTACCCATTCTCAATTTTCCAGATCCCCGGCTTCACACCGTAGCCAAGCCGGTGGTGCAGGTCGACGCCCGCATCCAGTCCTTGATCCAGGACATGCTGGAAACCATGTACGAGGCCAACGGCATTGGCCTGGCTGCCACGCAAGTTGATGTCCATGAGCGCCTGATCGTGATCGATGTCTCGGAGGAACGTGACCAGCCCATGGTCCTGATCAACCCCGAGCAGGTATGGGCCAGCGAGGAGCGGCACATTAACGAAGAGGGGTGTCTGTCTGTACCAGGAATTTACGACAGCGTTGAGCGGTTTGACGCCGTTCATGTGCGCGCGTTGGATGGGGACGGAAATCCCAGGGTGATCCAGGCCGACGGTCTGCTCGCCGTCTGTATCCAACATGAAATGGACCATCTTATGGGCAAGGTGTTTGTTGAATACCTCTCGCCCCTCAAGCGCAACCGCATCAAGACCAAATTGCTCAAGGCCCAGCGCGAGGAGCAACGGCGTTGAGATTGATATTTGCCGGCACACCCGAATTTGCCCGGGTGGCGCTGGAGGCGCTTGTTACGGCCGGACATGACGTGGTTCTGGTGATGACCCAGCCAGACCGGCCCGCCGGGCGGGGCATGCGGCTGCAGGCCTCACCAGTCAAGCTGTTTGCGCTTCAGCACAAGATCCCGGTGGTTCAGCCCCGCAGCTTGCGCCGTGATGGCAACTTCCCTGAAGACGCACTGCAGGCGGGCGCAGCCATTGCTCAGGCAAACGCCGATGCCATGGTGGTTGCAGCCTATGGATTGATCTTGCCCCAGTGGGTGTTGGACGTGCCGCGGCTTGGTTGCCTCAATATCCATGCCTCGTTGCTGCCGCGCTGGCGTGGGGCGGCTCCCATTCACCGCGCGCTGGAAGCGGGTGATCCGGTTACTGGCGTGACCATCATGCAGATGGACGCCGGTCTGGATACCGGCGATATGCTGCTGGCTGAAAAGATTCCCATAGAGTCAACCGACACAGGCGTCACCCTGCATGACAAGCTGGCGAATCTGGGCGGGCGCTTGATCGTTCGTGCCCTGGAAGAAGCCAGCTGTGATGCGCTGGTAGCGGTGGCCCAGCCAAGCCATGGAATTACCTATGCCCACAAGGTTGAAAAGCATGAGGCGATGCTGGACTGGTCACTGCCCGCTGCTGTGCTGGAGCGACGCGTCCGCGCTTTCGACCCCTTCCCTGGTGCCCTGGCTCGAATCGGCGAAGAAAACGTCAAGATCTGGCAGGCGCAAAGTTTGACTGGCTCGGCTTTGAATCATCCGCCCGGCGAGGTGCTGGCTGTCGGGCCCTCAGGTATTGACGTTGCCACGGGTGAGGGGGTGTTGCGTCTGACGCAGTTGCAGCGTGCCGGCGGCCGACGCCTGGAGGCGGCCGACTTTCTGCGGGGATTTGCCCTGTTGCCCGGGCAAATCCTGGCATCCGGGTAGCAGAGCCGGGCATGTTTTTATCGCGGCGCCTGCAGCGCAACCCCGAATTCGCGCAAGGCTTGCGGGACATGCTGCCGCAGGCCACGGGACTGGCTGCCTGGGGCCTGATGACTGGTGTGGCCATGCTCAAATCCGGCATGAGTGCGCCGCAGGCTGTGCTGATGACGCTGTTGGTCTACGCCGGCAGTTCGCAGCTGGCAGCCCTGCCCCTGATTGTTGCCGGAGCACCTGCCTGGGTCATCCTGGCCACCGGTTTTTGCGTGAACCTGCGCTTTGTGGTGTTCAGCCTGCATCTGCGCCCCTACTTGATGCATCTGCCGCGCTGGCAACGAATGATGCATGGCTATCTGACGGCTGACATCAGCTATGTGCTGTTCACCACGCGGTTTCAGCAGCCCGGGCTCAATAGCGATGAGCACCTGGCTCGGGAGGCCTATCTCGCGGGTGTGGATTGCCTGTCCTGGCTGAGCTGGGTTCTCTCCAGCCTGCTGGGCATTGCGCTGGCGCAATTGGTTCCATCAGAGTGGGGGCTGGGATTTGCCGGCATCCTGTGTCTGCTCGGCATCATGAGCTCTCTGGCCAGTTCGAAAATGCGGCTGCTTGCGGCAGCCATTGCCGGTGCTACGGCCGTTTTGGCGTTCGCGCTGCCTCTCAAGCTCAACATCGTGTTGGCCATCGTCACGGCGGTGTTGGCCTGCATGGTGCTTGAACAATTGCGATCTACCCGCAGTGCAGGAGCCGGCCGATGACTGACTGGTGGACGCTGGGCGTCATCATCGGCCTGACTGGCGTGACGGTGCTGACGCGCTGTTTTTTCTTTATTTTCAGCAAACCATGGAGCTTGCCCCACTGGGCACAACGCGGTCTGCAGTATGCGCCGATAGCCGCTTTGTCTGCGGTGGTCTTGCCAGAAATTTTGATGGCACCCTCGGGCGACTTGACCAGCTGGCAGGATGCTCGAATTTTTGGTGCCCTGGTCGGCTTGCTGGTGTACTTCTGGCGGCGCGATGTGCTCCTCACCATTCTGCTGGGCATGTCAGCCTACCTGCCGCTGCATCTCGTGCTGGGCTGGTAAGGCTAGCCGCAGGAGGGCAGACCCTAGAATTCAGGTTTAGCTTGCAACCCGTCAAGCCGCTACTGCATTGCCAGCCGATTTTTTAAACTTCGCAACATGAACTTCATCCGATTTCAGGACCTTTGCCAACAAGGCCGCGCCAAAAACCAACGCGTCTTCATCCGTGCTGACCTCAACGTACCGCAAAACGATGCGGGCCACATCACCGAAGACACCCGCATCCGTGCCTCCCTGCCCTGCATCCAAATGGCACTCGACGCCGGTGCTGCCGTCATGGTCACCTCCCACCTGGGACGCCCCACCGAAGGCGAGATGAAACCCCAGGACAGCCTGGCCCCGGTAGCCCAGCGCATGGGCCAACTGTTGGGGCGGGACGTGCCACTGGTGGCGAACTGGACCGACGGCGTCAGCGTTGCCCCCGGCCAACTCGTCATGCTGGAAAACGTCCGCGTCAACAAAGGCGAGAAAAAGAACAGCGAAGCGCTGGCCCGCAAAATGGCCGCCCTGTGCGACATCTTCGTGCACGACGCCTTTGGCACCGCCCACCGCGCCGAGGCCAGTACCTACGGCATCGCCCAGTACGCCCCCATCGCCTGCGCCGGCCCCCTGCTGGCGGCCGAAATGGACGCCATCGGCAAAGCCCTGCAAAACCCCAAGCGCCCGCTGGTGGCCATCGTGGCGGGCTCCAAAGTCAGCACCAAGCTCACCATCCTGCAAAGCCTGGCCAAGAACGTGGACCAACTCATCGTGGGCGGGGGCATTGCCAACACCTTCATGCTCGCCGAGGGCCTGAAGATCGGCAAAAGCCTGGCCGAGCCCGACCTGGTGCAAGAAGCCAAGGCCGTCATCCAGGCCATGAAGCAACGAGGAGCGGCTGTCCCCATCCCGCTGGATGTCGTCACCGCCAAGGAGTTCAAGGCTGACGCCAAAAGCGAGATCAAGGCTGCCAGCGCGGTGGCCGACGATGACCTGATCCTGGACATCGGGCCGCAGACCGCCCGGCAACTGGCCGAACAGCTCAAGGCCGCGGGCACCATCGTCTGGAACGGGCCGGTGGGAGTGTTTGAGTTTGCCCCGTTTGAAGGCGGCACCAGGGAGATTGCCCGCGCGATTGCCCAGTCCGGTGCCTTCTCCATTGCCGGGGGCGGAGACACGCTGGCGGCCATTGCCAAATACGGCATCGACAAGCAGGTGGGCTACATCTCCACTGGCGGCGGCGCCTTCCTGGAGGTGCTGGAGGGCAAGACCCTGCCAGCGTTTGAGATCCTGGCCCAGCGAGTCGGTGACTGATTAAACCTTGCTTATTACCTCTTAAATTTCGGCCTGCCTTTGGGCCCGGTCCTCGTAAAAGAAAATAGCCAGACCAGCGACCACAATCAGCGCTGCACCCAGCAAAGCCTTAGCCGTGGGGACATCGCCCCATACCAGATATCCCAAAGCCATGGCCCAGACGATGGCGCTGTACTGAAAGGGCGCCACCACGTTTGCTGGGGCGAGTTTGACCGCGTGATTGAGCATGAAGTGGGCGGTCGTGGCGACCAATCCCAGCAGGCAGATCAGGCTGAACTGCAGGGGGCTGGGCATGGTCCAACCCCAGGGCATGGTGGCAATACCTGCCAGCGCCACGCCTGAGGTTTGCAGTGTGATCAGATGAAAGCCGTTGCTGGCCCGGAGGTTGCGCGCCAAAATCATCATCAAGGCTAGCGAAAAGCTTCCCGCTAGCGCCATCAACGCGGGTAGCGTCAGCGCTGCCGCGCTGGGCGGAAAAATGAGCACCACACCGGCAAAGCCAACGGATACCGCGGTCCAGCGCGCTGCGCCCACCTTTTCATTCAGCAGTAGTGCTGACAGCAGGGTGACAAAAACTGGTGACGCCAGGTAGAACATAAACACATCCGCCAAAGGCAGATGGCGCACCGCCAGGTAGAACAACCCGACTTCAGCAATCACCAGCAGGACGCGCAAGGCCTGCAGGCCGGGCCGCTCCAATCGAAAAAGGCTGGGCAGCAGGCCCTTGTTCCAAACGTAGGGCAGAAGGATCAGCAACGCTGCCAGGCTGCGAATGGCCAGTATTTGACCGACAGAGAAATCTGACACCAGCCACTTGCCCAGCGCGTCGTTGAGGGTAAACAGAAACATACCACCCAGCATCAAGGCAATGCCGGCCAGATGAGGGTGAGATTTCATGCGCTGGAGGGATGAAGCTACGGAATCATCATACCTTTGTGTTGCAAGCTGGCCATGACGTTCGATCACGAAGCATGAATATTTTGAAAAATCAGCGACACAATCCCGTGCCAGAATACATGCGCTACTGAAAAGGAATCTTCGTCATGCCAGGTCGCGCCACCAAAATTGTTGCCACTCTCGGTCCGGCATCCAGTGACCCACCTTTGCTGGAACAAATGATCAGGGCCGGCGTCAATGTCGTACGGCTGAACTTCAGTCATGGCAAGGCGCAGGATCATATTGACCGCGCCGCCCTGGTACGCGATGCTGCCAAGCGTGCCGACCGCGAGGTAGCCATCATGGCTGATTTGCAGGGACCCAAGATCCGGGTTGGCAAGTTTGCCGACAACAAGGTTCAGTTGGTTAGCGGCCAGAAGTTTGTGCTGGATGCTGGGCGAAGCCAGCCCGGTGATGCCACGGCCGTGGGGTTGGATTACAAGGAATTGCCGCGTGATGTGAAGGTGGGCGATGTGCTGCTGCTGGCCGACGGCCTGATCGTGATGCAGGTAGAGGAGGTTCATGGCGATGCAGTGCACTGCCTGGTCACAGTTGGTGGTGAGTTGTCTAACAACAAGGGCATCAACAAGCGTGGCGGCGGACTCACGGCACCCGCCCTGACCGCAAAGGACATGGAAGACATCAAGACCGCCATGGCGTTTCAGGCAGATTATGTGGCGGTCAGCTTTCCACAGAACGCCACCGACATGGAAATGGCGCGTCAGCTGTGCAATGTGGCTGCTGCGCCGTTTGGGCACAAACCCCATCTGATCGCCAAGATTGAGCGCGCCGAGGCAATTCCCAGGTTAGAGGAAATCTTGCGCGCCAGCGACGGCATCATGGTGGCACGTGGTGACCTGGCGATTGAGGTCGGCAATGCGGCAGTGCCAGCCTTGCAAAAACGCATGATCCGCATGGCCCATGAAATGGATAAGACGGTCATCACTGCCACCCACATGATGGAGTCCATGGTTCACAACCCCATGCCCACCCGAGCCGAGGTTAGTGATGTGGCCAACGCGGTTCTTGATGGCAGCGATGCGGTGATGACTTCGGCCGAAACAGCCGCTGGCCGTTATCCCCTGGAAACCGTGATCGAGATGGCCGCCATCTGCAAGGCTGCCGACGAAGCCGGCATGATGGACTTGGATAACAACTTTACCGGCAAGAAGTTCACAAGAATTGATCAGTCAATTGCCATGGGCGCACTTTTTACGGCCTACCATCTGGGCGCCAAAGCGATTGTGGCTCTCACTGATAGTGGCTCCACGGCACTTTGGATGAGTCGATACCGGATTGACATTCCAATTTACGCGCTCACTTCAAAAGTGGCCTCGCAACGCAAGATGGCGCTTTACCGCAATGTTCGCCCATTGCTGATGGATACCAGTGCTGAACGTGACACGGCCTTACTTCAGGCCGAAAATTACCTCAAGGAGCGCGGCATTGTTCGCACAGGCGACATTTATGCCATCACCTGCGGCGAGCCGATGGGCTCGCCTGGGGGGACCAATATGCTCAAGATCTGCCGGGTGGTCTAGCCGCGCCTGATTCAATGTTTGCAAATTGTGCGCTGATTTTATGAACCGAATTCTGGAAAGCTTGCAAAGAGCCAGCCTGAAATCGGCCCTTAGGCCAATACAGGGCAGCGCCTCGGGATAGAAATTTTCCGGCCAAAGGCTTGAATGCCAGAGCGGCATCCTCCGCGCATGCCAAGTGGCTTCCGATGACCAACAGACTGCTGGAGCGCGCGACCGCAGCCAGGTCATCCATTCCCGAGACTTCCAACCGAACATCCAGGGCGACCTTGTCTTGTCGAGCTTGGCGGTCGATTTGTTGACGCATCAAAAAATTCTGATTGAGCAGTGCCAGGGGCCTACCAGCCAGTGATCGAAGCGAAGGAGAACGGTCCAGGCTAGCGAGTACATCCGGTCGACCAATAACTGCAAGCCGCTCGGTCATTAGCCGCATAAGCGACAAATTTCTTTGCGCTGGCAACTCCGGTAGAACGGCCACGTCCAGCTCCCCATCGAGCAAATCAGCGAGCAGCCGCTGGGCTGGCAACTGTCGCATGTCAAGACGCAATTCTGCATGCGAATCAATCAAGTCAAGTGCGGCCGGCAATGCCAGCGCACGAAAATAAGTTTGAGTTGCCCCAACCCGAAGGCTTCCGGCTACGCGCTGGGTTTGTACGGTGGATTGTTCCAGGGCTGCTGACAGTTGATCCAACAAGGGCGCTATTCGATCCACAAGCTCGCGTCCGGCATGGTTCAGGGTAGCCTGCCGACCTTGTCGCTGAAATAGGCTGAGTTCTAAACGCTCACTCAGCTCTTTCATTTGCTGTGATAGTGCTGACTGGGTGATGTGCAGCTGCTGCGCAGCGCTGCCAAATGTCCCGGATCGGGCTATGGTCAAAAGGCCTCGCAGGAGCCGTAGATCGATGGCGTTGATATTCATTAGATTTTCTTAAACATTTTCGAAGTAAATATAAATTTACATGAATTCAAAGGCCCCCTAAAGTTGATGCATGCCTTTCGCCAACTTTCAGGAGCCTTTCATGAATTCAAGAAATTTGAGCGCCCAACGTTCCGTTCGCTTGGCCGGTTTGTTTGTGTGCGGATTGATCTTCGCCGTCCAGTCCCTGGCACAGGCGTACCCCAGCCGACCGATAAGACTGGTTGTGCCCTTTCCGGCTGGCGGCCCGACAGACATCGTGGCACGTCCCCTGGCCCAATTGCTTGGCGAGGAACTCAAGCAGCAGGTCATCATCGACAACAAGGGCGGGGCCGGTGGCTCTATTGGCGCCGATGCTGTATCGAAATCGGCTGCCGATGGATACACCTTGCTGATGGGCACAGTCGGCACAAACGCAATCAATGGCAGCCTGTACAAGAAGCTACCCTACGATCAGGTCAAGGACTTCACGCCGATTGGCCTGGTGGCCAGCGCACCCCTGGCAATTGTTGTCAACTCAGCCAGCCCCATTAAAACCCTGTCCGAATACATCCGGCAGGCCAAGGAAAATCCTGAAGCCGTCGTTTTTGGGAGTGCGGGAAATGGGACGCCGGGACATTTGACGGGCGCCTTATTCGAAGCAGCTGCCCAAGTTCGACTCAAGCACATACCTTACAAGGGAAGCGCGCCAGCGGTTACGGATTTGATTGGGGGGCAGGTCCTGTCGATGTTTGATCCGGTTCAATCCGTCATCGCACACATCAATTCCGGGCGTTTGCGGGCCCTGGCGGTAACCAGCCAGGCCAGGTCGCCAGTGTTGCCACAGGTTCCAACGGCTGCAGAGCAGGGGTTGCCGCAGTTTGAATCGACCGCCTGGTGGGCGGTGTTTGCGCCGGCCAACTTGCCGGCTCCAGTTCAGAGACAACTTAGGGCCGCCGTCGAAAAGGTGGCGGCATCATCTGCCTACGGCGAGAAACTTGGCAATCTGGGTGTGTTGCCCAACACCGATGCACGTGAAGATCTGAGTGCCTTTCAGAGCCGTGAAGTGGCAAAGTGGGCCAAGGCCGTGCGTGACTCCGGTGCCAGAGTGGACTAACAGTGAAAGGAATGAAGAGGATGAGGCTGAATGAAGAAGAAAAGGCCATGCTCGCCGGAGAGACGGGTCCGGTGCGGCAGGAGGCTTTGCGACATCAAGTCCAGGTCGGGGAGTTTTTTGGTGCTGAGGATCTTGTGGCGGTAAGCCAGGCGCACATCATGGCCGATACAGAGAGTTTGGGCGAGGCGGGCGTCGAGTGGTTGGAGTCGCTCACCAAGCATCCGGGCAAAGAGAGGGTTGTGCGCATTCCAACGATCACCGATCCCAGAGGGACGGATTTCAACAAGGCACGCCAGCTCGGGCAAACAGAGAAAATGATTGAACTTGAGCGCCGAACTGTTGCTGCCTTTATCAAACTGGGCGTGACGATGACAGATACCTGCATTAATTACCAGACCATCATGGCCCCAGTCTTTGGGGAACATGTGGCATTTGGTGATACGGGCGTGGTCATTTATTCAAATTCGATCTGCGGGGCGCGATCAAATTTTGAGGGTGGGCCTTCGGCCCTGGCCGCTGGATTGACTGGCCGCACGCCTCGCTACGGCTATCACCTGGAGCAACACAGACGTCCCACCAGGAGATTTCGTATCAACTGGCGCCCGCAATCCTTGAATGAATGGGGTGCGCTGGGCGGCTTTATTGGACGAAGTTCTGGTAATTACTGGTCTGTGCCCGTGCTTGAAGGGGTAGAGGCAAGCCCAGGCTCGGACGCACTGAAACACTTCGGTGCTGCGATGGCCAGCTTTGGTTCGACCGCCTTATTTCATGTCGTGGGCGTCACGCCGGAGGCCATTCATGCCCGCGATCTGAAACTGGACGCTTTGCCTGTGGAGGACATCTCCCGTGCCGATGTCCTGGCGCTTCAGGGGTCCTATCGGGTGACCGATGAGGTTGACGTGGTGGTATTTTCTGCACCCCAACTCAGTCTGATGGAAATGCGCGATGTGGCCGCTTTATGTGATGGCAGGAAATTCAAGATTCCCTTGCTGGCTGTGACCAGCCCACAGGTAAAGCCGGATTCCGACCGGATGGGCTACACAGAAATCATCGAGGCGGCCGGGGGGACAGTATTTGCCGGTATGTGTTTTTACCAGTCGTATGCGCGCGAGATTGCAGAAACCAATGGCTGGAAGCGCTTGGCCACCAACAGTGCCAAGATGGTCAATATTCTTGGTGGTTATGGCTACACCCCGATACTGGCCTCGATGGAAGAATGTGTCGCCGCCGCCGAAACCGGGAGGCTGGCATGAACGGGCCTGTCTACATCGCTCGACACGCAATGGGAAAGATGGTCGAGGCGGAGTGCCTGTGTGCCAATGACGGGTTTTCTGCTCGATACGATCTAAACCGTCTGGAGGGGAAATTTTCTCGGCCCGCGCACAAACTCTTCGGCGAGTCTTATCACGGCAAGATTCTAGTGCTTGATACAGCCAAGGGCGGAGTCGCCAGTGCATGGATGTTGTACGAGATGAAGTCGCGCAACCTGTTCCCAGCGGCCATTGTGTTCAATAGCGTCAATCCCATCCTGGCCCAAGGCGCGGCCCACGCTGGCATCACCATGTTGGCCGGCTTTGATGTGAACATCACTGAAAAGATCTCCAGTGGTGCACGGCTTCGCCTTGACCCATCGGGTAAAACAGTTCAGGTGCTCGATTAAGGGCGTGGAGGCGTGGTGCCTGGGCGATAAAATACCGCCTTAATCTCCACAGCCACAATCACACCTGGGATAAATCATGCCACTCGTCTCCATGCGCGAACTACTCGACCATGCTGCAGCCAATACCTACGGCATCCCGGCATTCAATGTCAACAACCTCGAACAGGTGCAGGCGGTGATGTCCGCTGCCGATGAGGTGGGAGCTCCGGTCATCCTGCAGGCCAGCGCGGGTGCTCGCAAGTATGCGGGCGAGAGCTTTATCAAGCATCTGATCCAGGCCGCTACCGAGGCCTACCCGCATATTCCCCTTGTGATGCACCAGGATCACGGCACCAGTCCCAAGGTTTGCGAGGGCGCCATCCACCTGGGATTTGGTTCGGTCATGATGGATGGCTCGCTCAAGGAAGATGGCAAGACACCGGCTGAATTTGCCTACAACGTGGATGTCACCCGCAAAGTGGTACAGATGGCGCATCAGGTGGGGGTCACCGTCGAGGGTGAACTGGGTTGTCTGGGCAATCTAGAAACAGGGGATGCTGGTGAAGAGGACGGCATCGGTGCCGCAGGCAAGCTGGACCACAGCCAGATGCTGACCGATCCTGAAGAGGCGGCGCAGTTTGTTCAGGCCACACAGCTGGATGCCTTGGCCATTGCCATTGGCACCAGCCATGGCGCCTACAAATTCAGCCGTCCCCCCACCGGCGATATCCTGGCAATTTCCCGGGTCAAGGAGATCAATGCCAGAATTCCCAATACGCACCTGGTCATGCATGGCTCATCTTCTGTGCCGCAAGAGTTACTCGCGGTGATCAACCAGTATGGCGGCAAGATGAAGCAAACCTACGGAGTTCCGATCAAGGAAATCCAGGAGGCGATCAAGCACGGCGTCCGCAAGATCAATATTGACACTGATATCCGCCTGGCCATGACTGGCGCTGTGCGCAAGTTTCTGGCTGAAAATCCTGACAAGTTTGATGCGCGCGAATGGCTCAAGCCAGCGCGTGAGGCCGCCAAAGCGGTTTGCAAGGCGCGTTATCTTGAATTCGGCTGCGAGGGCCAAGGGGCAAAGATCAAGGGCAGTAGCCTGCAGGTCATGGCTTCCCGGTACACCAAGGGCGAGCTGGCCCAGGTAGTGAACTAGGGAGCTTATTGCCCCTGCGATAATCATTCGCCCGGTGCATTGCGCCGGGCTTTTTTCATTGGCTGCCCCACCATGACAACATCTGCATTGCACACCTCATCGATCTCCTCCCTACCCTTGCTGGCGCGTGGCAAGGTTCGTGACAACTACGCGGTGGGCACGGACCGCATCCTGATGGTGGCCTCTGACCGTATCAGCGCCTTTGACGTCATCATGGGCGAGCCAATTCCCGGCAAGGGCAAGTTGCTGACGCAAATGACCCTGTTCTGGTTCGACAAGCTGGGGCATCTTTGTCCCAACCACCTGACGGGCCAAGCGCCGGAGAGCGTTGTTGGTCCTGATGAGCTGGATCAGGTCAAAGGCCGTGCCATGCTGGTCAAGCGGTTAAAGCCGATCCCGGTGGAGGCCGTGGTTCGCGGCTATCTCGCTGGCAGTGGCTGGAAGGAGTACCAGGAAAGTCAGTCGGTCTGCGGGGTGAAGCTGCCGGCGGGCTTGAAAAACGCCAGTCAGTTGCCAGAACCCATTTACACCCCAGCGGCCAAGGCCGAAATGGGCGAACATGATGAAAACATCACATTTGAGAAAACCGTAGAAATGATCGGGCTTGAACTGGCCACCCAGATTCGTGACATCTCGATCGCAATTTACAAGGCGGCCGCCAAGATTGCCCTGGACAAGGGCATCATCATTGCCGACACCAAGTTTGAATTTGGCCTGGACAAGGACGGAACGCTGGTGCTGATGGACGAAGTGCTGACCCCCGACTCTTCACGGTACTGGCCGGTTGAGGGTTACCAGGAGGGCGCCAACCCGCCCAGCTATGACAAGCAGTTCCTGCGTGACTGGCTTGAGACGGCGCTGGTCAATGGAAAGCCTTGGGGCAAAACACCGCCGGCGCCCAAGCTGCCGGCTGACGTGATCGAGAAGACGGCGGCCAAATACCGTGAGGCGCTGACTCGCCTCACGGCGTGAGCGCACTGATCGACTTGCACACGCGCGCCAGTGCCCCGGGCGCGCGCGATGTGCGGGGCTGGATCGGCCCCGTGCAAGCCAGGTCGGCACGGATGAGGTGCATCCCGCCATAGGAATGACCTGCATACGTGGGCGGCAATGGGGCTTTCATGGCTGCATGTGGTGCGTTCAACGTTGCACATTCCTGTGTGTGCTCCAGGATGGTGCAAACCCAAGTATCCGTAGGTCTCTGAATCAGGCATACTCCTTGCTAACAGGTATACATCCATCAACCTTACAGGAGCTTTTCATGAAACTGGACCGTCGTTCGTTTGTTTCCAAGAGTGTGACGGCCGGCGCTACTGCCGGTGCGTTGGCTTTTCCGATGATCGCTAAGGCGCAGTCGAGCTTTAACTGGAAGATGACCAGTGCCTACGGCAAGGGCTCGCCCTTCTACATGGATGGCCCGGGCAGCGCGACCGACCTGGCCAAGCGCATCCGCGAGATGTCCAACGGCCGCCTGAACATTCAGGTCTTCGGCGCGGGTGAACTGATCCCGGCTTTCGAGGGCTTTGACGCCGTGCGCGCCGGCACTGTGGAAATGAACCACGCCAACAGCTACTTCTGGACCGGCAAGACTTTTGCGGCCCAGTACTTCACGGCCGTGCCCTTCGGCCTGAACTTCCAGGGCATGAACGGCTGGCTCTATGACGGTGGCGGCCAGGAACTCTGGAACGAGGTCTACGCGCCCTTCGGCATGGTTGCCATGCCCTGCGGCAACACCGGCGTGCAGATGACGGGCTGGTTCAAGAAAGAAATCAAGACCGTGGCCGATCTCAAAGGCCTGAAGATGCGCATCCCCGGCCTGGCGGGCAAGGTTTACGCCAATCTGGGCGTGGACGTGAAGGTGCTGCCCGGCGGCGAGATCTTCCCGGCACTCGAGCGCGGCGTGATCGACGCGGCCGAGTTTGTGGGCCCCTTCCAGGACCGCCGTCTGGGCCTGCACAAGGCCGCCAAGTACTACTACACCACGGGTTGGCACGAGTCGGCCACCGTGTCGGAGCTGCTGATCAACAAAGCCGCCTGGGGCAAGTTGCCCAAGGACCTGCAGGCTATCGTGCAAAACGCGGCCGCGGCCTGCAACGTCATCAGCGAGGGTTGGTGCCAACGCAACAACTCCGAAGCCATGGAAGACCTGATCAAGAACCATAAGGTCATCGCCAAGCCGCTGCCCGACGTGGTTGTGAAAGCCCTGCGTGCCGAGACCGAGAAGGTGCTGGCCGAAGCCGTGGCCAAGGACCCGCTGGTCAAGAAGGTGCACGACTCCTACATGGCCTTCAAGGCCAAGTACGACCGTTGGGTCGAGGTCAGCGAAGAGCAGTACCACGTCAAGGTGCGCGGCTGATCCCGGTGCGCGCCCGATCCCGGGCGTCGTGTTGAACTGTCTGCGTCCCGGGGCGGGGTGCAGACAGTGGTGAAAGGTACTCATGTCTCATAAAAATCCCTCCCCGCTCGAGGCGGGGATCCACCGCTTCATCGACCAGATGGGCAAGGCCACAGTCTGGATCGGCCTGGTCATGATTGCGCTGGTGGCGGTCAATGTGCTGCTGCGCTACGCGTTCAGCTTCGGCTCGGTCTGGGCCCAGGAGCTGGAGTGGCATCTGCTGGCCGCGCTCATCCTGCTCGGCATGAGCTATGCACTGCAGCGGGGAGACAATGTGCGCGTCGATCTGTTCTACGCGAATTTCTCAGCGCGCAAGAAGTTCATCGTGGACGTGGTGTCGGTACTGCTCATGCTTGTTATCGCGCTGTACTTCATCAAGCTGTCGCTGGCGTACGTGGGCCAGTCCTACTCCATCCTCGAGGCCTCGCCCGACCCGGGCGGTATTCCCTACCGCTGGATGGTCAAGGCGCTGATTCCCCTGGGCTTTGGCCTCGTGGCCCTGCAGTCCGTGGGGGAGCTGCTGCGCCTGTTCCGGCAGCGCGCCAACGCCGGGGAGGGTCGCCATGTTTGACACCCAGACCTATGCCATTCTGATGCTGGTGGGCTTCTTTGCCCTGTTGATGATCGGCATCCCGGTGGCCACCACGCTGGCCACGGTGGGCCTGATCTTCGGATACCTCGGTTTTGGTGACACGCTCTTCAACCTGCTGCCGGCGCGCTTCTACGGCATCGTCGCCGGCTATCAGTGGATGGCAATTCCGCTCTTCGTCTTTATGGGCGTGATGCTCGAGAAGTCACGCCTAGCCGACGACCTGCTCGATGTGCTGGGCCACATCGCCGGTGGTGTGCGCGGTGGTATGGGCGTGGGCATCATCCTATTTGGTGTGCTCATGGGTGCGACCACGGGCATCGTGGGCGCTACCGTGATCACCTTGGGTCTGCTCACACTGCCCACGCTGATCAAGCGCGGTTACAACAAGAGCATTGCCTGCGGGGCCATCTGCGCCTCGGGCACGCTGGGGCAGATCATCCCACCCAGTCTGATCCTGATCCTGCTGTCGGACATCATGCAATTGTCCGTGGGCACGCTGTTCGCAGCCGCCGTGGGCCCGGGCATGCTGCTCGCAGCCGTCTACATTATCTTCCTGCTGGTGCTGGGCTGGCTCAAGCCTGACTTGATGCCGGCCCTGCCCCTGGACGAGCGTGACGGCGTGTCGCGCCGCGAACTCTGGATCCGTTTCTTCAAGGTGGTGGTGCCGCCCATCCTGCTGGTGGTGGCGGTGCTGGGCTCGATTGTGGGTGGCGTCGCGGCGCCGACCGAGGCCGCCTCGATGGGCGCGGTCGGTTCAGTGCTGATCACGGTGTTCTCGCGGCGCTTCACGATGAAGATCCTCAAGGCCGTGGCGCTGGAGACGGCCAAGATCACTGCAGTCATGATGCTTATCCTGATGCTGGCCCAGGTGTTCGCGTTGGCCTTCCGCGGCCTGCACGGCGAGGACCTTATCACCAAGATGTTCGACCTGCTGCCCGGTGGCGTGAACATGGACATCTGGTTCATGATGCTGCTGATCTTCGTGCTCGGCTTCTTTATCGAGTGGGTGGAAATCAGCTACATCGCCGTGCCGCTGTTCCTGCCGGTGCTCATCAACCAGGGCGTGGACCCGGTCTGGCTGGCTATGCTGATCACGGTGAACCTGCAATCGTCCTTCTTGACACCGCCCTTCGGCTGGGCGCTGTTTTACCTGAAAGGCGTGGCGCCACCGGAAGTGAGCATCAAGGACATCTACAAGGGGGTGCTGCCCTTTCTGGCGATGCAGGCCGTCACGCTGGCCCTGGTGTTCTTCTACCCGCAGATCGCGCTTTGGCTGCCCAAGGCCATCGGTTGGTAGAAGACGTGACTTTTCGGGAGGGCGCCTGTGGGCACCTTCCCTCCTCTGAGGAACTCACATGAGCCAATCTGTCTACGGTCGCCGCGGTATCGCGGTGGCACCCCATTCCCTGGCCGCCGAGTCGGCCGTTGCCGTGCTGCGCGAAGGTGGCAATGCGCTGGAGGCCATGATTGCCGCGGCGGCCACCATTGCCGTGGTCTACCCGCACATGAACTCTATCGGCGGCGACAGCTTCTGGGTCATCAACGGGCCGGGAAACCGCCCTGGCGGCATCGACGCCAGTGGCCGCAGCGCCGCAGCGGCCAGCCGCGACGCGTACGCCGCCCGTGGTTTGAAGGACAGCATTCCTTTCCGCGGCGGCATCGCCGCGCTGACTGTAGCGGGCACGCTCTCGGGCTGGGGCGCGGCGCACCGACTGTCGTCGCAATCGCTGGGCGGGCGCCTACCGCTGTCGCGCCTGCTCGAGGATGCGATCTTCCTCGCGCGCGAAGGCATCCCCGTCACACGTAGCCAGACCAACATCACGCAGGCCAAGCTCGCCGAACTGAAGGACCAGCCCGGCTTTGCCGAGACCTTTCTGACGCGCGGTGAGGTACCGCAGGCCGGCAGTCTGTTCCGGCAGGGCCGACTGGCCGACACGCTGGGGCTGATCGCGCGCAAGGGCACGAACGAGTTCTACCGCGGTGCGCTCGCCAGGCAGATGGCCGCTGAACTGGCCGCCGTCGGCAGCCCGCTGACCCTGGCCGACCTGCAGGCGCACCAGGCCAAGCTGGTTGATCCGCTCACCGTGCCGGTGGCCGGTGCGAAGCTGCACAACATGGTCCCGCCTTCTCAGGGCCTGGTGTCGCTGCTGATCCTCGCACTGATGGAGCGCTTTCACGGCTGGAGGCAGGCGGGTCCCGAGAGCGCCGCCTTCGTTCATGCGCAGGTCGAGGCCACCAAGCTGGCTTTCCGCGTGCGCGACCGGTACCTTACGGATCCTGACTTCATGGCCCTGCCGCCGGCCGCATTGCTGGAGTCGGCACGCATCGACGCGCTGGCACGCGAGTTCAAGCCGGACGCGGCCTTGCCCTGGGGCAAAAATGCGAAGCCCGGCGACACGATCTGGATGGGGGTGATCGACCGCAACGGCATCGCGGTGTCCTTCATCCAGAGCATCTACCACGAGTTTGGCTCCGGGGTGGTACTGCCCACGAGCGGCGTGAACTGGCAGAACCGCGGCTGCAGCTTCTCGCTGAACCCCGGCCATGTCAACACGCTGGAGCCGCGCAAGAAGCCCTTTCATACTCTCAACGCGGGCCTGGCCCAGCTCAACGACGGCGGAACCATGATCTACGGCGCCATGGGCGGCGACGGCCAGCCCCAGACGCAGGCTACGATCTTCAACCGTGTGATGCGCTGCGGTGACCACCCGCAGCTGGCCATTGAGCGGCCGCGCTGGCTGCTCGGCCGTACCTGGGGCCAGAGCAGCGACTCGCTCAAGCTGGAAAGCCGTTTCGACCCCGCCGTCGTCGCCGAGCTGCGTGCGATGGGTCATGAAGTGGAGACTATCGGTGCCTGGGACGAAGGCGTGGGCCACGCTGGCATGCTGATTCGCCACGCCAATGGTGTGCTCGAAGGCGGCTTCGATCCGCGCTCCAACGGCGGGGTGGCCTCGTTCTGAGCGGCCTGAGCAGGCTTTACCCGGCCAAAGCCGGGAAGAGCTTGGTCAGAGCCCGTCGGGCATCACCTCGACGGCCAAGGCGGCCAGGATCAAGCCCATGAGCCGGGTCATGATATTGATGCCAGTCTTGCCGGGCGTGCGCGATGGGCTCTGCCAGTCTGAAGCACAGCGCCGTGGCCTGCGCCACGGCGACACCGTAACCCACCAGGGTTCCGAGCTGCAGCAGGATCTGGGGCTTGTCGGCGTAGATCACCATGGTGGACATGGTGGCTGAGCAGGTGAGCGGCGGGATGGTCAGCGGCATCACGGCGATACTCGCGCGCGCCGCCGCGTCCTGCATTTCCTCCGCGTTGATCTTGGCCAGCGTGGAAGTGGAGGTCAGCAGCAGCATGCCGCCGCCGACCTGAAAGCTCGCCAGCGAGATACCGAAGAGGGCCAGCAGTTGCAGGCCCAGCAGGGCGCTGACGGCAATCACCGCGAAGGCGCTGAAGGACGAGATTCAGATGGTGCGGCTGCGCTGCTCGGGCGTGATGTCCTGCGTGTAGTGGATGAAAAAAGGCACGATGGCCAGCAGGGTGATGAGGGGTTTGAAGTCCAGGAGTTGACCGGTTTCAGCGGCCACCGGTGATGTCGAGGATAGAACCCGTGGCATAGCTGGCTTCGTCGGACAGCAGCCAGACAATTGCATTGGCGATTTCCTTGGCGGTGCCAGGGCGCTTCATCGGGATGGTAGGCGCGAGCTGCTGGGCGCGATCGGGTTGACCACCGCTGGCATGGATTTCGGTGTCAATCACGCCGGGCCGCACGCCATTCACCCGGATGCCCTCGGTGGCCACTTCGCGCGCCAGACCAACGGTAAACGTGTCAATCGCCCCCTTGGTGGCGGCGTAGTCAACATACTGACCAGGCGCACCCAGAACGGCGGCCACACTGCTCAGGTTGACGATGGCACCACCGCTTCCGCCGTGCCGGGTACTCATGCGGCGAACAGCTTCGCGCGCACAAAGAAAACTACCGACGATATTGATGTCAATCATGCGTCGCCAGCGCTCCAGGCTCATTTCGTCAACTCTGGATGGTGCATCGACCACGCCCGCGTTGTTGACCAGGCCGGTGATTCGTCCCAGCTGGCTTTGAACCTGATCAAACATGGCAAGAACCTGCCCCTCGTTGGCCACATCAGCCTGAACGGCCATAGCCCGCCCACCTTGGCTGATGATCTGCTGCACCACCTGGTCTGCGGCTTTTGAGTGGCTGGAATAGTTCACCCCCACAGCCCAGCCCTGCTGGGCTGCCAGCAACGCGGTAGCCGCTCCGATACCGCGACTGCCTCCGGTGATAAGCAATACCTTGTTCAACATAGATCTCCTGCAATGGTTTGATAAAGACACATAATCCCAACACGATAACATTACTAGCCCCGCTGACTGGAGATTTCATGCAACGCACCATTGACTACTACTTCGCCCCTAACAGCCCCTGGACTTACCTGGGCCATGCAAGACTTGCCGAAATGGCGCAAGCCGCAGGCGCCCAGGTCCGTGTGCTTCCGGTGGACCTGGGCGGTAAGGTGTTCCCGGTTTCTGGCGGCCTGCCCTTGCCAAAGCGCGCCCCTCAGCGGCAGGCCTATCGGTTGGTCGAACTGGCCCGGTTCAGGGATTTTCTGAAAATCCCGCTGAATGTTCAGCCCAAGTTTTTCCCAGTCTCTGCTGACCCAGCGGCACGACTGATCATTGCCGTTGATCAAAACGATGGCTGGCAAGCTGCCATGCGCCTCAGCGGTGCTGTGTTGGCTGCGGTCTGGGCGCAGGAGCGCAATATTGCCGATGAGGCGGTGCTGGCAGATCTGTTGGCACAAAACGGCTTACCTGCAGAACGACTGGAGCAATCGAAGGGGGAGCAGGTTCAGGCCCATTACGAAAAAAACACGCAGCAGGCCATCGACGCCGGGGTCTTTGGAGCCCCCAGCTACATCCTTGAAGGCGAGTTGTTCTGGGGCCAGGACCGACTTGATTTTTTACAGCGAAAGCTGCAGTCCCGATAAGTTCATCACGTTGAGGAGCAACACGATGGGAAATTTTGTCGACCTGAAGTCAGCCGATGGCTTTGTTTTTCCGGCCTATGTCGCAAAGCCTGGTGCGACAGCAAAGGGTGCGGTGGTTGTCTTGCAGGAGGTTTTTGGGGTGAATGCCCATATCCGCTCGGTGGCCGACGGCTATGCGGCAGATGGGTATCTGGCGGTGGCGCCGGCCACCTTTCACCGTGTCAAGCCCGGGGTGGAACTGGGTTATTCCGCCGAGGATATGAACCAGGGCCGAGCGCTCAAGGCCGAAGTGGAGGCACTGCCAGCCCCCGGGGTGCTGCAGGATGTTCAATCGGCCATTCAATACGCTGCACAGGCTGGCAAAGTAGCTGTGCTCGGCTACTGCTGGGGCGGACTGTTGACCTGGCGTAGTGCCTGTCTGCTCGATGGCGTGGCTGCCGCAGTGCCCTACTACGGGGGCGGCATCACCTCTGAAGTTGAAGTTGCGCGGCACCCCAAGTGCCCAGTCATGGCGCACTTTGGCGACCAGGATCACTGGATACCTCTGGATGGTGTGGAGGCATTCAAGAAGGCTCACCCGGATGTTGAGACTTACATCTATGCGGCCAATCATGGCTTCAACTGCGATCATCGCGGCTCTTTTGAGCCAAGCTCGGCAGCACTGGCGCGACAACGAACATTGGTTTTTCTGGCGCGCCATATTGGGTGACCGTGTCGTGGGTCTTAACGATAATCTGGATTATCAAAGGCGGACCCATCTGTCGGGTTTGCTTTTTTACCGCCCAGGGTGGTTCGCCATGATGCGAGCCGCCCTATGTTTGGCTAGCGCACTGGCCGTGGCTGCGACGGCCAATGCGCTCAGCTTGAGCAAGACCACCCTGAGCGCTAATGGTGTCGAAATCCCGGTTGATATCGCGGTTCCCTCTGGCCCAGGCCCCTTCCCACCGGTTCTCTTCATCCATGCCAAGCGCGGTATTGACGAGAACGAGCGCAAGCATGTGGCTGAACTGGCGGGCCAGGGATTTCTGGTGGTCATGCCCGATTGGCAGTCCGGCCGCATGATTGAGCGCTGGCCATCCGAGCATGACCCGGCCACTGAGGGTGATGTGGAGGCGGCGCTGGACCTTTTGATCAAACATCCCCAGGCGTGTCGCCAACCGGTGGGCATCGTTGCTCAATCGCGCGGACCGTATTACGCCATCCGCCTGAGCGCCAAGCGCGGCAAGGATATTGCTGCCATCGCCAGTTATTACGGGCATATGCAAAACCCCAACGCTCCCGAACCTGACCAGTTGTTTCGAGTGGCGCCTGAGATCATGCAAATCAGCACCCCGATGCTCTTGCTGATCGGCGAGCAGGACTACGAGCTACGTCGCATGAGCAATGGCCGAGCTTTTTATGCCCTGTGGGAGCGCGGGGTGCCGGTGGAATTGCAGGGTTACCCGCTGGCGCGTCGGGCTTTTGATTTCAGGCCAGACCAGTCGCCCGAAGAAAAAATCGCCACTCGCCATGCACGCTTGCGGGTCAAGCAATGGTTGCAACGCTGGATGAAGTTGGACACCAACAATCGCTGTCCCGGCTGATGGGCTGTGGCAATTACTGGCCGGCGTGTTCCAGATACCGCTTGCGCCAGAAGTAAACGGCCAGCACGACAGCAATCAGTCCCATGCTCGCCATGGTCAACCAGAAACCGACATTGCTGTGGATAAGCGGAATGAAGTCAAAGTTCATCCCAAAAATCCCCGCAATCAGGTTAAGTGGCAAAAAGATGGCAGTCAGCACCGTGAGCGTGCGCATGATGTCATTGGTACGGTTGCTTTGCGCATTGAAGTGAATCTGCACCGCCGTCTCGACGCTTTGCTCCAGCCGGCGAACGTGGTGCACTACCCGCTCGATATGCTCCAGTACATCGCGGCTGCGCACCTGCAGCAGGTCGCGCTCGCGTTGATCCAGAGGCGTGCCGGCTTCCGGCCAGTCCTCCAGCGCTTCAATCCAGTCAAGAATGGCAGAGCGCTGGTCCTCGCAGATTTCATCAAGCTGGTGTAGCGCCAATCGGGTTTCCAGCAGCGCGGCCCAGTTGTAGAAGCGAGCCCTCGGATCGATCAGTGCGGTCTGCCAGCGGTCGAGCTGGCGGGTGAGTTCTCGCCGCAACTCAAGAAACCCGTCCACCATCAAATTGACAAAACGTAGCATCAAATCTGCCGGGCTGGTGGGCAGTCGACCGGCTGCCGCACGGGGGTCGCCGCTTGCAGCCAGCAGCAGCCGCGCCGCGTAGGCATCCCTTACGGTGCAGTCAGCCGGGTGTACAGATAGCAGCACCTGCTCAAACACCGCAAACCCAACTGGGCTGGTATCGAACTGATGCAGGATCGATGGACTTGCGTTTGGCAGGCCGGTCATGGCCGGGTCGTTGCCCTTGACCGAAGCCAGGCGGCGAAACACCAGCAGATCGTATTGCGAGGTGTAGTCAAAATGAGAAGGCAACTGGTGATTCAGCAGGTCTGACACATGCAAGTCAACCAACTGCAGGCCAGTCAATCGATGGATGGTTGCATGCAGCTCTGCGAGTCGGTCACCGAATTCCTGCCGGGTACAGGATATCCAAAGATAGCCTTTACCAGCCAGCTGATCCGGCAGTTCGGCGCTCTCCTGCAAACCGTCTGGGCTGATACTGAAGACCCGCATGGCCGATGGGGGAGTGTGTGTTTTTAAGGGTGGCGCAAGAGTCTGGCCGCATCCCGGGCGAAGTAGCTCAGAATGCCATCAGCGCCGGCACGCTTGAAGGCCATCAGGCTCTCGAGCATGACAGCATCATGGTCGAGCCAGCCGTTTTGAGCGGCGGCTTTGAGCATCGCGTACTCGCCAGAAACCTGGTAGGCAAACGTCGGCACATGAAACTCGTCCTTGACGCGGCGCACAATGTCAAGGTAGGGCATGCCGGGCTTGACCATCACCATGTCTGCGCCTTCTGCGATATCCAGAGCAACTTCACGCAGCGCCTCATCGCTGTTGCCCGGGTCCATCTGATAGACCTTTTTGTTGCTTTTGCCCAGATTGGAGGCTGAACCCACCGCATCCCGGAACGGCCCATAGAAAGCACTGGCGTACTTGGCGCTGTAAGCCATGATGCGGGTATGTATCAGCCGGTTGGCCTCCAGTTGACTTCGAATGGCGCCAATTCGTCCATCCATCATGTCGCTGGGCGCCACTATGTCCACACCAGCCTGCGCCTGCGTCAGCGCCTGCTGTTCCAGCACCTCGACGGTTTCGTCGTTGAGGATGTACCCACTGTCGTCCAGCAGGCCATCCTGGCCATGGCTGGTGTAGGGGTCAAGGGCTACATCGGTCATCAGGCCCAGTTCGGGAAAGCGGTCTTTGAGTCCCTGCACAACACGGGGAATCAAACCCTTCGGGTTGGTGGCCTCTCGACCGTCCGGGGTTTTTAGGGTCCCGTCGATGACCGGGAACAGGGCCATGACCGGAATGCCAAGGCTGACGCACTCCTCGGCAACAGGCAGCAGCAAATCAAGACTGAGTCGTTCCACGCCTGGCATGGAGCTCACTTGCTCTCGCCTTTTCTGTCCATCGAGGACAAAGACCGGGTAGATCAGGTCATGCGAAGTCAAGGCGGTTTCTCGGACCAGGTTTCGGGTGAATTCATCACGCCGTAGCCGACGAGGGCGGGATAGTGGGAAGGGAGCAAATGGCGTCATAAGTGAAAATTCTGCCTCATATTCGGGTTTTTACTAATGCCTTGGCGTGTCGTGGGTATGACTTTGCGGTTGACTGCAGTCAATTATTTCAAAAAAGTAGAGCCAGCTTGATGCTGCACACTTTCTCGATTTAACTTATTTTGTTAAAGTCCCGCCCAGACGTTAACTCGTCTCCCGCTTTTCCTCCCTGAGCGGGGCCTTAATGTGTGACAGCAAAAAGGCTTCTGACCCCCCGGCCAAGTGCCGGGGTTTTTTTTACACTATGCCCATGCTCTGGGTTAAATCTCTTCACATTGTTTTTGTCGCCAGCTGGTTCGCCGGTTTGTTTTACTTGCCAAGAATCTTTGTCAATTTGGCTCAGGTGTCGCCGGACTCCCTTGCGGAGCGGGATCGGCTTTTGCTGATGGCCCGCAAGTTGATGCGTTTTACACATATTCTGGCGGTGCCAGCACTGCTGCTGGGTATCTGGCTGTGGCTGGGTTATGGAATCGGCCGTGGTGAAGGCAATGGGTGGCTCCACGCAAAATTACTGGTGGTTGTTCTGGTTCTTGGATATCACCATGCCTGTGGTGTTCTTTTGCGCCGATTCGAGCGCAATGAAAACAAACGCAGTCACGTTTGGTACCGGTGGTTCAACGAGGTGCCGGTTCTGCTATTGCTACTGGCCGTGATTCTGGTGGTGGTCAAGCCCTTTTGAGGACGACCCGATGAACAAGACCTCAGCCTGGCCTCTGGCGCTGGTCTACATCGGCCTGATTGTCTACGCCAGCCTTTACCCATTTTCGGATTGGCGCGACCAGGGCGTGGTGCCCTGGAGTTTCTTGTGGTCTGCCTGGCCCAAGTATTGGACCGGGTTTGACCTGCTGACCAATGTCATCGGTTATGCCCCATTGGGCTTTTTGTTGGCCCTAAGTTCATTGCGGGGTTTTCGGCAGTCTGGCGCAGTCGGGTGGGCTGCACTGGGGGCGAGTCTACTGTCCTTTTTCATGGAAACATTGCAGGCCTATCTGCCCGCCCGGGTTTCATCAAATATCGACTGGGGACTCAACACCCTGGGGGCATGGGCTGGTGCGGCGTTGGCTTCAATTCTGGAAAAATCCGGTGTGCTTGACCACTGGAGCCGCTTCAGGCGGCGCTGGTTTGTGCCGCAGGCGCATGGTGCTCTGGTTTTGCTGGCGCTGTGGCCTTTGGCGCTTCTGTTCCCGGCAGCTGTCCCCCTGGGGCTGGGTCAGATCCTGGAGCGGCTTGAAATGTCGTTGGCCGGCCTATTGATCAACACGCCGTTTCTGGAGTGGTTGCCGGTGCGTGATATCGAATTGCAACCCCTGGTGCCCAGCGCTGAACTGCTGTGTGTCTTCCTGGGCGCACTGATACCCGTTCTGCTGGGCTATGTTGTCGTGCCATCTGTTGTCGGCCGTGTATTTTTTGTATTTCTGGTGATTTTTTCTGGCATAGGCGTCACCGCCTTGTCTGCGGCGCTGAGCTACGGCCCCATGCATGCCTGGGCCTGGCTCAACCTGCCAGCCCAGGCAGGTCTGCTTTTTGCGCTGGTGCTTGGGCTAGCGCTGGTTTTTTTATCCGCCCGCGTCAGCGCTGCCCTGATGCTTCTGGCCTTGGGTTTGTACCTGAGCATCATCAACCAGGCGCCGACCAGCGCCTACTTCGCACAGACACTTCAAGCCTGGGAGCAGGGGCGATTTATACGTTTTCATGGCTTGGGCCAGTGGCTTGGCTGGTTGTGGCCTTATGCCGCTATGGCCTATGTGCTGGCTCGTATTGGCAGGCAGGACTTGAAAACTAAAATCGGGTCATGAACTCCAACTCACCAAATTCCTCCAAGTCTTATTTCCAACGCCATATCTTTTTCTGCCTCAATGAGCGAGAAGGAGGCCAGGCCGCCTGCGCGCAGCACTCGGCGCATGAGGCTTTCGAGCACTGCAAGTCGGCTGTCAAGGCCGCCGGGTTGGCCGGGCCCGGCCAGGTTCGTGTCAACCGCGCTGGCTGCATGGACCGATGTGCTGGCGGACCGGTGGCTGTGGTCTATCCGGAGGCGGTCTGGTATTCCTACGTCGACAAGTCAGACATTGATGAAATCGTCGAGTCACATCTGAAGCGGGGACAGGTGGTTAACCGCTTGCTCTTGCCGGCTGACGTCGGGCGCTGAAGGAATCTGCATGAATGCACAGACTGAATTGCAAATTCTGCAAGGGCTTGCGGGTGACATTGAGGTGGCGCTGGATCAGCCCGCCACGTCGCACGCCGCCATGGGCACGGCCATTATTTGTCATCCACACCCCTTGTATGGCGGAACCATGGACAACAAGGTAGTGCAAACCTTGGCGCGTGCCTTTGTCCAATGTGGTTGGCGGTCCGTCCGGTTTAACTTTCGGGGCGTGGGCGCCAGCGCGGGAACGCACGATGAAGGTCGTGGCGAAATGATCGATATGCTGGCTGTGATCGAGCAAGTCGCACCTGTCGGCAAACTCGCGCTTGCCGGTTTTTCCTTTGGATCATTTGTAATGAATCAGGCGGTGGGCAGCTTGTGGCCAGCCAGGGATATCCAAAGCTTGACTTTTGTTGGCTCCGCGGTTGGCCGCTTCAAGGGCGAGCAGTTGCCACATGATTTGCGCCCCCGCACCTTGGTGATTCATGGTGAAAATGATGACACCGTGCCTTTGTCCGAGGTAATGGACTGGGCGCGACCTCAGGGCTTGCCCGTCACGGTACTTCCGGGCGGCAGCCACTTTTTCCATGGTCAGCTGCAGCTGCTCAAAAACCTGGTGATTCGACACCTTCATGCCGCTTCCTGATGATGTTGATAAGTCGTTTGTTCTCATTGGTGAGTCTCTGGGCTGCACTGTCTGGTGCTGTGATAGCGCAACCGCTTTTGCCACAACCTCCCGAAATTGCGGCGCGTTCCTATTTGTTGCTTGATGTCACTGCCAACCAGATTCTTTCTGGCAAAGACATTGATTCGCCAGTGGAGCCGGCCTCCCTGACAAAACTGATGACCGCCTATCTGGTGTTTGACTCGCTTCGACTAAGAAAGATCAGCCTGACCCAGACGTTCGGAGTCAGCGAACGCGCCTGGCGCATGCCCGGTTCGCGTATGTTCATTGATCCGAAAATGAAAGTCCCGGTTCAGGATTTGATTCAGGGAATGATTGTCCAGTCAGGCAATGACGCGACCGTGGCCTTGGCCGAAGGGGTGGCCGGTTCTGTCGAGCGATTCGTTCAGTTGATGAATGATCAGGCGCGAGTGCTTGGCATGACATCCACCAGTTTCAAAAACCCTGAAGGCATGACCGAGGCTGGCCATACCACGACCGCGCGCGATCTGGGCACCTTGGCTGTCCGGCTGATACGGGATTTCCCCGACTATGTCGGCTATTACGCCGTCAAGAAATACCGCTACCCCGGGACGCCTGCAGCCAATGACACGAACCGCAACCTCCTGTTGTTCCGTGACCCTACTGTCGACGGCCTCAAGACCGGCTATACCCAGGCAGCCGGATATTGCTTGATTGCCACTGCCTCCAGAAATTACCCAAATCTGGTATTTGCCGGCGCCAAGGCAGGGTCAACCGAGGCTGCTGGCGGCCGGCGTCTGTTGTCAGTCGTGCTAGGGGCGGACAGTGAAAATGCGCGAGCCAACGAATCGCAAAAATTGCTCAACTGGGGCTTTACGGCCTTTGAGGCGGTCAAGCTCTTTGATGCGAACCAGGCCGTCGTGACCCCGGCAGTATGGAAAGGCAACACATCAACACTCAAGCTGGGTCAACCCCACAGTATTGTGGTGGCGGTTCCATCAGGCAGTGCGACCAAACTCAAGACCGAGGTCGTACGCAAGGACCCGATCGTGGCCCCGGTGGCCAAGTGGCAGCAGTTGGCCACCTTGAAAGTTTCTTTAAGCGAGCGCCCACTAGCGGAAATACCATTGCTTTCGCTTGACGCCGTCAGTGAGGCCGGGGTGTTCGGCCGGGCCTGGGATGGTCTGCGGCTCTGGATTAAATAGTGTTGCGCTGAGGTGCCCTTGGGGTGGCCGTTGGCTGTCTTTCCAAGTGCGCAATTGCATGAAAGCCCACTAGGCCCTATAATGGAAGGCTTTTCGGAAATCCCGAAGGGTTTTACGTTTTCGTTTTTAGAACGTTGAGGGACGTTTTCAATGCCAACCATTAACCAGCTCGTGCGTCAGGGGCGCGAGGTTGAGACTATCAAGTCCAAGAGCCCCGCGATGCAAAACAGCCCGCAGCGCCGTGGCGTGTGCACCCGTGTGTACACCACGACGCCTAAAAAACCTAATTCCGCTTTGCGTAAGGTTGCCAAGGTGCGCCTTACCAATGGGTTTGAGGTCATTTCATACATCGGCGGAGAAGGCCACAACCTGCAGGAGCACTCCGTGGTGCTGGTGCGAGGCGGTCGTGTCAAGGATCTGCCCGGCGTGCGTTACCACATTGTGCGTGGATCGCTTGACCTGCAGGGCGTGAAAGATCGCAAGCAGGCCCGCTCCAAGTACGGCGCCAAGCGCCCGAAAAAGGCCTGAACTTAATTTTTTGGTGCTCCAATAGTCCGGCGCGGGCGATTGGGGCGTAGTGACCCGAAGCCAGGAATTGTCCTGGTGGGTCGAGTAAGTGGGAGTCTAGTTAGGCTCCCGCGGTGCCCGAAAGGGTGCCAACTGAAGCAATAGAGGTGAAATATGCCGCGTCGTCGCGAAGTCCCTAAACGTGAAATCCTGCCGGATCCCAAGTACGGCAATGTCGAACTGTCCAAATTCATGAATGTCATCATGGAAGGCGGCAAGAAGGCGGTTGCCGAGCGCATCATTTACGGTGCACTCCAGACCATCGAACAGAAAACCGGCAAGGATCCGCTGGAGTTGTTCACCACGGCCATCAACAACGTCAAGCCTATGGTCGAGGTCAAGTCTCGCCGCGTGGGTGGCGCCAACTACCAGGTGCCGGTGGAAGTGCGTCCCGTGCGCCGCTTGGCGCTCTCGATGCGCTGGATCAAGGAAGCTGCTCGCAAGCGCGGTGAAAAGTCCATGGCTCAGCGTCTCGCAAACGAACTCATCGAAGCCACAGAAGGTCGTGGTGGTGCGATGAAGCGCCGCGATGAGGTGCACCGCATGGCCGAGGCCAACAAGGCGTTCAGCCACTTCCGTTTCTAAGCCATTACTCCCCATCAGGTGAGTGGGCCCGCCGAGAGCGGGCCTTCCCCATTCAAACGAAAGATCATCATGGCACGCAAAACGCCTATCGAGCGCTACCGCAATATTGGTATTTCCGCTCACATTGACGCCGGTAAGACCACCACCACCGAGCGTATTCTTTACTACACCGGTGTGAATCACAAGATTGGTGAAGTACACGACGGTGCCGCCACCATGGACTGGATGGAGCAGGAGCAGGAGCGTGGTATCA
>JAFMFB010000038.1 GCA_017856435.1 Burkholderiaceae bacterium | reverse complement strand
TTCTGCACTTGCTCGCGCATCTGCTCAATCAGCACCTTCATGTCCACCGAAATACGGGTCAGCTCCAGGGTCGCTGATTTTGAGCCCAGCGTGTTGGCCTCACGGTGCAGTTCCTGAATCAGAAAATCAAGCCGTTTGCCAATTTCGCCGCCCTGTGCAATCAGACGCTCGAGTTCATCCAGATGAGAAGCCAGCCGGGTGATCTCTTCTGCCACATCGATGCGAATGGCAAAGGCGGTGGCCTCGGCCAGTGCTTTTTCCTGAGCGGCCTGCGGCAACACCGCGTTATCGGTCAGCGCCATTGCCTCTTGCCAACGCTCCAGAAAACGCAGTCGCTGTTGCTCTACCAGTTGTGGCACCAGAGGGGTCGCCTGCTGCGCCAGTTTGCGCAACTGTCCAATGCGGTCCCGCAACATCTCGGCCAAGCGTGCGCCCTCACGAGCACGGGCTTCAACCAACGACTTGGTGACCCGACGCGCCAGCGGCAGCACCACCTGGCTCCAGTCCTGCCGAGACGACTGCTCACCCGCAGCCATGCGCAACACATCAGCCACACTCAAAGCCCGGGCTTGGGGCAACCAGGCCATCACCCCATCCTGAACCAGTCCCAGACGTTGCAACATCTGTGGCGAGGGCTCGGGCACTGCGCCAGATCCGGCCTCGATCGCAGCGCGTAATTCAACCTTGCCTCGACGTAGCTGCCCGGTCAGCAACTCACGCAGGGCCGGCTCAAACGCGCGCAACTCCTCCGGCAGGCGAAAGGTCAGGTCAAGAAATCGGCTGTTGACCGAGCGAATTTCCAAGCCCAATTGGGCCGGGTTGGCGCTGACTCCTTCGGCGTTTTTGGCTGCCTGCGTCCCTTGCTGGGCGCTGGCATAACCGGTCATGCTGTAAACGGGCATGGCATCCTGCTTCTGTGGCTAAGGCCCAGAGAATAACCGACCTGCACCCCAACCTGGGCATCCTCAAGGTGTGCGCTGATACCATCGCAGCGATGCCGGCAACTCAGCCGATCGACAGACTTCAAATTTTTCTGAACTCAAAGCGCCAAGCTTTCACATCATGACCTCATACCAACGCAATAACCAGCGAGGAAGCGCACAACTGCGCCCGGTTCGCATCACCCGCAACTACACCATCCATGCCGAGGGTTCGGTGCTGATCGAATTTGGCAACACCAAGGTGCTGTGCACGGCTTCGGTGGAAGAGCGAGTACCCCCACACAAGCGGGGTAGCGGCGAGGGCTGGGTAACCGCCGAATACGGCATGTTGCCCCGTGCCACCCACACCCGCAGCGACCGCGAGGCTGCTCGCGGCAAGCAAAGCGGCCGCACCCAGGAAATTCAGCGCCTGATTGGCCGCTCGCTGCGCGCGGTGTTTGACCTGGCCAAGCTGGGCGAGCGTACCATCACGCTGGACTGCGATGTGCTGCAGGCCGATGGTGGCACCCGCACCGCCGCCATCACCGGAGCTTTCGTGGCGGCGCGCGATGCGGTCAACAAGCTGCTGGCTGCCGGCACCCTGAAAGCATCCCCAATCACTGGCCATGTGGCAGCCATTTCGGTGGGCATCGTGCGAGGCACGCCCCTGCTGGACCTGGAGTATGTGGAAGATTCGGCCTGCGACACCGACATGAATGTGGTCATGACCAGCGCAGGCCATTTCATTGAAGTGCAGGGCACGGCCGAGGGTGTTGCCTTCACACGGGAGGAAATGGATACCCTGCTGGCCCTGGCCGACCAGGGGATTCGCGAACTGGTTCGTCTGCAAGACCAGGCATGAAAAAAATCGTTCTGGCCTCCAACAATGTAGGCAAGTTGCTTGAGCTGCAGGCCATGCTGGCGCCCCTGGGACTGGAACTCATCAAGCAGGGTGACCTGGGCATTCCAGAAGCCGAAGAACCCCATCGCACCTTTGTCGAGAACGCGCTGGCCAAGGCGCGCCATGCCGCACAGTTAAGCGGCCTGCCCGCCCTGGCCGATGATGCCGGCTTGTGCGTCGATGCCTTTGGCGGATTGCCGGGCGTCGATACCGCCTTCTACGCCACCCAGTTTGGCTACCCCAAAGGCGACGACAACAATGTGCGCGCGCTGTTGGAACAGATGAAGGACATCCCAAACCGACGGGCGGCTTTAGTTAGCACCCTGGTCGCGCTACGCTCGGCCGACGACCCCGAACCCCTGATCGCGGTGGGCCGGGCGGTGGGCGAGATCACCCGCGAGCCGGTGGGCTCAAACGGCTTTGGCTTTGACCCGGTGATGTTCATCCCCGAATTGGGTCAGACCTTTGCACAATTGCCCACCGAGGTGAAAAACGCCAACAGCCATCGGGGGCAGGCGGCGCAACAGATGGTAGCGATGATTCGGCAGCGCTGGCTCCAGGGCTGAGTCACCGCCCTCACTGGACGATCGCCGTAGGCTCAAGGCAGAAACAGTCCCTGCAGGTCACTCAAAAAATCAAAGCCACGCTCGGTGGGCTGAACCCGCTGCAAATCGCGGGTGATCCAGCCCTGGCGCTCAGCGTCTTCCAGCGGCTGCTGGATGGTACTGATGGCCAGACCGGTGCGCTCACAGAATTCGCTCAGGGCGAATCCCTGGCGCAGGCGCAAGGCGTTGAGCATGAACTCAAAGGGCAGATCGGCCAGCGCCACCTCGTCTTCCTGCGCCAGCGCATTGCCAGCCAGCGCGCGCTCCATGTACAGGCGCGGTTCGCGCAGCTTCACCTGGCGCACGATGCGGTGGGCAAAGCTGAGCTTGCCGTGGGCGCCGGCGCCAATACCAAGGTAATCGCCAAACTGCCAGTAGTTGAGGTTGTGCCGGCAATGGTGGCCCGGCCTGGCATAAGCGGAGACTTCATAGCGCTGCAGGCCGATGCTGGCTGTGCGCTCGCTGATCAGGTCCAACATGGCATAAGCCGTGTCTTCTTCAGGCAATTGCGGAGGGTACTTGGCGAAATAAGTGTTGGGCTCGATCGTTAGATGGTAGATCGACAGATGCGGTGGCGTGAAAGCCAGCGCCTGCCCCAGATCCTGTTGCAACTCCTCTAGCGTTTGCCCGGGCAGGGCATACATCAGGTCCAGGTTGAAGGTGTCAAAGCTGGCCGCGGCTTCCTCCAGCGCAGCGATGGCCTGGGCACGACTATGGACGCGGCCGATGCGCTTGAGGTGCTCATCATTGAAACTCTGCACCCCCACCGACAGGCGTGTGACACCGGCATCGCGGTAGGCACGAAAACGCTCCTTCTCAAACGTGCCTGGGTTGGCCTCCAGCGTGACCTCACAGTCGGCAGCGAGTTTGAGACGCGCACGAAGTTCAGACAACAGCCGCTCGATGGATTCGGGCGAAAACAGGCTGGGCGTGCCGCCACCCAAAAAGACCGTCTGCACGCTGCGCCCCCAGATCAGCGGCAGGCAGGCATCCAGGTCAGCCAGCAGCGCATCCAAGTAACGCTGCTCGGGCAGTTCACGCTGGGACATCTCGTGAGAGTTGAAATCGCAATACGGACACTTCTTCAGGCACCAGGGCAGGTGCACATAGAGCGCCAGGGGGGGCAGACCTGCCAATTGGAGCGGGCCAGGTCGCAGGTAGTGCTGTATGTCGTGCATGGCAAGCGGCGGCCTCGTTGGCTGCGCGTACGGGCTCAGTCGAGTTTGAGACCCTTGGGCAGGGGGAACTTCAGCGTTTCTGCCACCCCGTCCATCTTGCGCACCGACACTGCACCGAAGGACTTGATGCGCTCGATCACATCGCGCACCAGCACCTCAGGCGCTGAGGCTCCAGCGGTGAGACCCACATGGGCCTTGCCAGCAAACCACTCGGGCTTAATTTCACCCGCGTTGTCCACCATATAAGCGTCGACGCCTCGCTTGGCGGCCACCTCGCGCAAGCGATTGCTGTTGGAGCTGGTTGGACTGCCCACCACAATCAGGATATCCACCTGGCTGCTGAGCAACTTGACAGCGTCCTGGCGGTTCTGGGTGGCGTAGCAGATATCCTGCTGCTTCGGTTCGCGCACCTGCGGAAAGCGCGCCTTGACCGCAGCCAGGATATCGGCCGCATCGTCCACGCTCAGCGTCGTTTGGGTGACCACGGCCAACCTGTCCGTCTGCATGGGCTGCACTCGACCCACATCAGCCACGTCCTCCACCAGATGGATGCCCGAGTCAAGCTGGCCCATGGTGCCCTCGACTTCGGGGTGGCCCTTGTGCCCGATCATGAAAAACTCATAGCCTTCGCGGTGCAGCTTGGCCACCTCGACATGTACCTTGGTCACAAGCGGGCAGGTGGCATCGAAAATGCGAAAGCCGCGCGCCTGCGCTTCGCGTTGCACAGCCTGGCTCACGCCGTGGGCTGAAAACACCAGGGTGGCGCCGGGCGGCACCTCTGCCAGGTCCTCGATAAAGATTGCGCCTTTTGACTTGAGGTCGTTGACAACAAAGGTGTTGTGGACAATCTCATGGCGCACATAAATCGGCCGACCAAACTTCTGCAAGGCGCGCTCGACAATCTCAATGGCACGATCAACCCCAGCACAAAAGCCGCGTGGCTCGGCCAGCACAATTTCAGCGCCAGCCACGGTCATTAAGGCCTGTTGTGAGGCCGGTTCGGGCAAGTTGGCTTGGATCCGATTCATAACACCCCAATCAATTGCACTTCAAAGGTAACCGGCTGTCCGGCCAGTGGATGATTAAAGTCAAACAGAACGGACTTGTCGGCCAACTGCAGCACCACCCCGCCAAAGTTGCCCTTGCGATCGGGCGTTGGAAACTGCACAACATCGCCAACCTGGTACTCGGCCTGGGGGTCGCCTAGCTCTTTCAACTCCTGTCGCGACAGCCACTGCTGCATGTCTGGATTGCGGTGACCGAAAACCGCTCCCGCTGGAAGTTCTAGCGTGGTGTGCACACCCTCAGGCAAGCCCACAAGGGCAGCCTCGATCGCTGGCGCGAGTTCACCAGCCCCTAAGGACAAGGTGGCTGGCTTGGAGCCAAAGGTATTGATGACATCGCCCGCCGGACCTGCCAGACGGTAATGCAGCGTAAGAAACGAACCCGCTTGAACGCAGGGAATATTGGAAGTCATGACCATCCTGATGAAACAGGCTCAATTGTAAAAAATCACAACTTGGCGTTTTAATGCCATCGAACCGATCCGGTCTAAGATTGTATTTATCGTTTTCAAAGCGCCTCACCACCCCCCTGCACGCCATGCCGCTGAAAGATCTGCCCCTTGATGCCCAACCGCGTGAGAAGCTGCTCGCCCGGGGCGCGTCTGCCCTCAGCGATACCGAACTGCTGGCGCTGTTGTTGCGCACCGGTATGGCCGGTAAGGGCGTGTTGCAACTATCCCAGGAACTGCTGGATACTTTTGACGGAGTGGCAGGTCTGCTGCATGCGGATGCCCAGGCCTTGCAGGCCGTCAAGGGGTTGGGGCCAGCCAAGCGCGCCGAACTGTTGGCAGTGCTGGAGCTGGCGCGCCGTGTGCTGGCTCAGCAAATGCAGCAGCAACCTGCCTTTGACCGTCCGCAGGCGGTCAAGGAATACCTGCAGCTGCAGTTGGGCGCCAGAAAACACGAAGTCTTTGCAGTGATGTTTCTTGACGTGCAGCATCGCCTGCTGGCGCTGGAGGAGTTGTTTCGTGGCACTCTGACCCAGACCTCGGTCTATCCACGTGAGGTGGTGCTGCGCGCCTTGCATCACCACGCTGCCGCTGTGGTGCTCACGCACAACCATCCCAGCGGAGTGGCAGAGCCTTCCCGTGCCGATGAGGCCCTCACCCAGGCGCTCAAGGCCGCACTCGCCCTGGTAGATATCCGGGTGCTTGACCACATCATCATTGGTCAAGGTCAGACCTGCTCGCTGGCTGAACGAGGCTTGATCTAGGGGTTGATGTGAGCAAAAAATTCAATGCCCTTGAAGACCTCAAACAGGTCAGGCAGGCAATTGAGGCCCGCGCCAAAGAGGAGGCCCAACGAAAGGCCCAGGAGGCCAAGGCTGCGCGCCGCACTCAGTCCGACAAGGACCTATTTACCAGGGCCGTTGGCGAAGTCAGACTTCTGAACTCAACGACCAAGGCTGAATTGAAAAAACGCCCACCCCCACCGCTGCCGATACAAAAGCAGCGCGACGAGCAGGCGGTGCTGGCCGAAGCGATCAGCGATGAGTTTGATGTCAGCACCCTGCTCGACACGGATGAACAACTGAGCTATCGCCGAGCCGGCATCGGCCCGGATGTGGTGCGCAAGCTGCGTCGTATCGACTGGAGAATTCAGCGCGAGATTGACCTGCACGGCCTACGTACCGACGATGCACGCCAGGCGCTCTCGACCTTCATCCGCAAGGCGCACCGCGAAGGCTTGCGATGCGTACGGGTGGTCCATGGCAAAGGGCTAGGCTCGCCCGGCAAGGCGCCAGTCTTGAAAAGCCGTGTTCACAGCTGGCTGGTGCAAAAGCAGGAAGTCCTGGCCTTTGTTCAGGCCCGGCCGGCCGAAGGCGGGGCCGGTGCGCTGATCGTGTTGCTCAAACCTTCTCCAGGCAGCCCACCCTCGGCTGGCCAGTGATGCCCCTGAGGGTTGAGCATTCGTCCTAGCCCGGGGTGTTGCGCATCCAGTCGGCGGTGCCAAAAAAAGCTTCGTTCAACTTGGCACGCAGCGCACCGTCCACACCGACTTCTGCCATCGCCTGATCCATGCAGGCCAGCCACTGGTCACGCTCGGTCAGTCCGATCTTGAAGGGCATGTGACGGGCGCGCAGACGCGGATGGCCAAAGCGCTCGATGTAGTGATTGGGGCCGCCCAGCCAGCCACACAAAAACCAGAACAGCTTCTGCCGGGCGCTGCCCAGGTCGCTGCCGTGCACCGCGCGCAAGGCCTGGTAACGGGGTTCCAGGTCCATCAGGTCATAAAAGCGGTCCACCAACGCGCGTACACGCGACTCGCCTCCCAGAAGACTGAACACCGTATCGCCTTGCGGCTGAGATTGGGCTGAAGCTGTTGCTGTAGGTATTTGTGTTGGTTCTTTTTCACTCATGGCGCATTCTCATCTGCCTCATTGCGCAGCTCGGCGCAAGGTTTCCACCACCGGCCGACGCAGGATTTCGTGCAGACTCCACCAGCCGGCGGTCAAGGCCAGCACTGCACCAAGCAGCGCGCCACCGGGCAGCACCGGCCAGGACAGGTCCCAGTCAAAACCGAAAACCCAACGGGCCAATGCCCAACCCACGCCAAGGGCTGCCAGGGACGCCAGCAACCCAGCAATGAAACCAATTCCGGCCAGTTCGGCCCTCTGCACCTGACGCAGCAAATCGGTACGTGCCCCGACAGCACGCATGACTGCAAAATCTCTAACCCGTTCCTCTCGGGTAGCGCCAACGGCTGCCAGCAGAACCACCAGGCCAGCTACCAGCGTGAAGGCAAAGAGCAACTCCACCGCTCGGGTCACCTGATCAAGCACTCGCTGCACCTGGGCCAGTGTGGTGCTCAGATCCACCACCGTGATGTTGGGAAAGCGTTTCACCAAATCAGCATCAAAACCCCGGCTCTGCGGTGCTCGCAAGGCGCTCATCCAGGTCAACGGCACGCCATCAAGCCGGCTGACTGGTATTAAGGCAAAGAAATTGGCCCGCATGGAACCCCAGTTGACCTTGCGCAGGGAGGTGATTTGCAGATCCAGGGCCTGACCCGCGACATCAAACCGCAGGCTGTCTCCCAATTTGAGGCCCAGCGTTTTGGCAATGCCCTCCTCCATGCTGACTGCACCCGCCTCCTCATTGACCCAGCGACCAGCCACCACCGGGTTGTGCGAGGGACGCTCAGCAGCGTGGGACAGATTGAACTCACGATCGACCAGCCGGCGCGCCCGGTCCTCGGTGTAGTCCTCAGGACCTACCGATCGTCCGTTGATCGCCACCAGCCGTCCGCGAAACATCGGATACCAGTCGTAGTTGACGACGCCTTGAGACTTCAAGACCTGCTGAAACGACTCTGCCTGATCCGACATGACATTGATGACAAACCGGTTGGGCGCATCCAGGGGTGTGGCTTCACGCCAGCCGGCGATGAGGTCTGTACGCAATAACAAGAGCAGCACCAGCGCCAGCAGGCCAACCGCCAGGCCGCTGATCTGGATCACCGCAAACCCCGGGTGGGCGGCTATCTGACGGGTGGCCAACACCAGCCAGGCAGGTGCGGTGTTCTCCCTGACCAGGGCTCGCAGTATCCGCACGGCCAGCCAGCCCAGAATCGCAAAGAGCAAGGCCGCCAGGGCAAACCCTCCCACGGCGATCAGCCCCAACTGAAGGTCGCGCCCCACGACCAGCAACAAACCAGCAAATCCCGCCACGCCCAAAGCCATGACCAGCATCGAGGCCGGCTTGAGTTCTCCGAGTTCACGTCGCATCACACGCAAGGCGGGCACCTGTGCCAGCTGAAGCACCGGTGGCAAGCCAAAGGCCATCAAAAGGGTCAAACCGGTACCCAGACCCAGCAACACCGGCCACCCACTCGCGGCCGGCAACGCGGTTTCCATCAGGCCGGCCAGTAAAGCCACCATCACCAGGTGCGTGCCATAGCCCAATACCAGACCCAGTGCACTGGCCACCAGACCAACCAACAAGAACTCGACGGTATAACTCAGGGCGATGGTCGACTGACGCTGCCCCAGCACACGCAACATGGCGCAGTCGTCCAGGTGCCGGCTGGCAAAGCCGCGCGCGGCCAGGGCCACAGCCACAGCACACAAGAGAGCTGCCAACAAGGCCACCAGGTTAAGGAATTTGTCGGCGCGCTCAAGGGTCTGGTTCATCTCGGGTCGACCGCCCTCCAGTGATTCAAGGCGCATGCCCCGAATTTCCTGTCGCTCGATAAGCTGGGCGGCCCAGTCACGAAAGCGCTTGGCGGCTCGCTCATCACCGGCGACGGCCAGCCGATAGCTGACCCGACTGGCCGGCTGAACCAGACCGGTAGCCGCCACATCAGCAGTTCGCAGCATGACCCGCGGGGCAAAGTTGATGAAGCCAGCGCCCCGGTCGGGCTCCAGGGCAATCACCTGGGCAATGCGCATCGATGCGGTACCCAGCAGCAGCGGGTCACCAACTTTGAGGCTCAGCGCCTCCAGCAGTGCCGCGTCCACCCACACGGTGCCCGGCTCTGGAATGGCTCTGGCTGGCTTCTCCTCGCCAGCTTGCAGGCTCGCCAATTTCAACTGCCCACGTAGCGGGTAGCCGGGCTCAACCGCCTTGAGGGCCACCAGTTTGCTGCCAGCGCCCAAAGCATCGGGTGCGCGCGCCATGGTTGGGAAGGTCAGGGACAGCACAGATTGCAGCCCCAGAGCCTTAGCCTGTGAAGCAAATTCAGCAGGGGCGGGGTTGTCACTGGCAATCACGACATCACCGCCGAGCAACTGGCTCGCATCGCGCTGCAAGCCCGCCTGAAAACGATCCGCCAGGAAACTGACCGCTGTCAAGGCAGCAACCGCCAGACAGACAGCCAACACAATCAGACGCAACTCGCCCGCACGCAGATCACGCCACAACGATCGCCAGCCTTGTTGCAGCACCCGGGTCATGTTCAAGCCCTTGGGTTGATGAATTGGAACATTCATGGGGTGAGTGTCGCAGACTTGGCTGGCTCCGGCCCTTTGCTTGGCCATAATCCCGGACAGATCAAATTTTTTAATGGAGTACTGCGATGAGCACGCAACGCTATGCCTGGCCTGATCTGGCTGACCTGCCGCAGGACATGCGCCAGCGCATTCTGGAAGTACAAGAAAAGTCCGGCTTTGTTCCCAATGTGTTTCTGGCACTGGCCCGACGGCCGGCTGAATGGCGGGCTTTCTTTGCCTACCATGATGCGCTGATGACGCCCGAGACTGTGGGCCGCACCAGCGGCCTGACCAAGGGCGAACGTGAAATGATTGTCACCACCACCAGTGCGGCCAACCAATGCCTGTATTGCGTGGTTGCGCATGGGGCCATCTTGCGCGTGTATGAAAAAAAGCCGCTGGTTGCCGACCAGGTCGCGGTCAATTACCGCAAGGCAGATATTTCAGCGCGCCAGAAGGCCATGTTGGACTTTGCCATGAAAGTCTGCCAGCGCTCCCATGAAGTGGGAGACGATGACTTTGCGCCTCTGCACGCGCACGGCTTTTCGGACGAGGATATTTGGGACATCGCTGCCATCACGGCATTTTTTGGCTTGTCCAACCGAATCGCTTCCTTTAGCAACATGCCTCCCAATCCAGAGTTCTATCTGCTCGGGCGAATGCCCAGGGAGAAAAAATAAGCAAACTCAGGTTGTGGCCAGAGCACGCAACCAGTCCGGCAGATTGACTGATTTCTGTTTTGGAAAATCAACCCAGATCGCCGTACCACCCCCTGCCGCATGGATGACACCGGGGGTTTGCGGCTTCTCCAGGGTGGCCCAGGTCTCCAGCGTTGCACGACCCGGGTCGCTCACAAAGAGCTTGAGCAGGATATCGCCGGGATATTCGAGTTGCTTGTAGAAATTGCAAAAAGCGTTGACGATCACAAATCCTTCACCGGCCGGGTTGGGCTCGATCCCGAGCGAACGAAACCAGTCGATCCGGGCACTTTCGATATAGCGAAAATACATTGCGTTGTTGACATGGCCCATTACATCCATGTCGCCCCAACGGATCGGGAAAAGGGTTTCATAGACCAATTTTTTTTGCTCGGGTATTTCGATTTTCATGGGCTCTGAGTACTGGCTTAGGTTGGAGTGAAATCCGGCGGCTGAGTGAGACTGCTGACGCCACGACTTTTATTGGAACACAGCGCGGCCGCCAAGCTGTCGCAAGACGATTGATCACATGTTCAAATCAGGCTTGCACGATCGGGAGCCGGTTTGATCCCGATTGAACAGCCCCTTAAAATTGACGGGTGCAAGGGCCGATCAGTTGCTCTGATCCGACACCGCAAAGCGGCCTCAATCAATCGCCCAATAAATCGTCCAAGAAGAAACACCCAAATGAACACCGCTGAAATTCTCGCCCAGCACGGGCCACGCGAATCCATGGACTACGACGTGGTGGTGGTCGGCGCCGGGCCAGCGGGTCTGGCCACAGCCATCCGCCTCAAGCAACTTTCCACCGAGAAGGGTGAAGAGATCTCGGTGGTGGTGCTGGAAAAAGGTTCCGAGCCGGGCGCACACATCCTGTCCGGCGCGGTCATGGATCCGCGCGCCCTGAGCGAGCTGTTTCCCAACTGGAAGGAGATGGGGGCGCCGTTGCACCAGCCGGTCACCGGCGATGATGTGCTGTTTCTCTCCCCCACCGGCGCGCGCCGCACCCCAGACGCCCTGGTGCCCGACTGTTTTCACAACCAGGGCAATTACGTCATCAGCCTGGGGGCCTTGACCCAATGGCTGGGCCAGCAGGCCGAGGCTCTGGGCGTGGAAATCTTCCCCGGCTTTGCAGCGGCCGAGGTGCTCTACACCGACGCGGGAGCGGTCAAGGGTGTGGCCACCGGCAATCTGGGCGTCGGCAAGGATGGGCAGCCGCACGAAGGGTTCCAGCTGGGCATGGAACTGCATGCCCGCTACACCGTGCTGGCAGAAGGCGCCCGCGGTCATCTGGGCAAGCAGGTCATTGCCCGGTACAAGCTGGATGCCGGCAAGGACCCGCAAAGCTACGCGCTGGGCATCAAGGAGCTGTGGGAAATTCCCGCCGATCAGGCGCAGCCTGGTCGGGTGGTGCACACCGCCGGCTGGCCCATGGACCAGCACACCTACGGCGGCGGGTTTCTCTACCACCTGGAAGACAACCGGGTGACGCTGGGCTTCGTGACCGGACTGGACTACCAAAACCCCTACCTGAGCCCCTTTGAAGAAATGCAACGTTGGAAGACCCACCCAGCCATTCGTGCCCATATTGAAGGCGGCAAACGCATTGGCTATGGAGCGCGTGCCATTACCGCCGGTGGCCTGCTGTCCCTGCCCCAGACCATCTTCCCTGGCGGCATGCTGGTGGGGTGTGATGCGGGCTACCTCAACGCCAGCCGCATCAAGGGCAGTCATGCCGCCATCAAGAGCGGCATGCTGGCGGCTGAATCGCTGTTTGGCGCGCTGCAGGCCGGGCATGCCCATGATGCGGTGGCAGCCTACCCGGTGGCCTTTGCCCAGAGCTGGTTGTACGACGAGCTGGACCGGGCCCGCAATTTCAAGCAGTGGTTCAAGAAGGGCAACACCCTGGGTGCCCTGATGACCGGCATCGAGCAATGGCTGTTGCCCAGACTTGGCATCAAGCGCCCACCCTGGACAGTGCATCGCACCGAGGCCGACCATGAGCGCCTCAAGCCCGCCGCGCAGTGCCAGCCGATCGACTACCCCAAGCCCGATGGTGTGCTGACCTTTGACCGGCTCTCCAGTGTCTTCATCAGCAACACCAACCACGAGGAAAACCAGCCCGCCCATCTGACGCTGCGCGATGCCAGCGTGCCGGTTGCCGTCAACCTGGCGCGGTTTGCCGGCCCGGAACAACGCTATTGCCCGGCCGGGGTCTATGAGTTCGTCACCCAGGATGACCACAGCGAGCGCCTGCAGATCAATGCGCAGAACTGCGTGCATTGCAAAACCTGTGACATCAAGGACCCAGGCCAAAACATTGTCTGGGTCACCCCCGAGGGCGGCGGCGGGCCCAATTACAGCGGCATGTAGTCCAGCGGCATGTAATACGCTGGCATGTGATTTACAGCCCCCTGGTGTATCCTGCTGTTGTCCTGTGCAGCAGCAAGGGGGCCGTCATGCAACGCATTGTGATCTGCGGCGCCGCCGGGCGCGATTTTCATAATTTCAATACGGTCTATCGGGCCGACCCCAGCGTGCGGGTAGTGGCCTTTACGGCCACGCAGATTCCGGGCATTGACGCGCGCCATTACCCGGCCAGCCTGGCCGGTCCTCTCTACCCCGAGGGCATTCCGATCGTGCCTGAGGCGGACCTGGAGAGCTTGTGTCAGCGTGAGCAGGTGCAGACCGTGGTGTTTGCCTACAGCGATGTCAGCCACGCCGACGTCATGCACCTGGCCTCGCGGGCCCTGGCCGTCGGCTGCAACTACACCCTGCTGGGGCCGCATGCCACCATGCTCAAGTCCCGCGTGCCGGTGCTGGCCATTTCTGCGGTGCGCACCGGTTGCGGCAAATCGCAGACAGCCCGGCATCTGGCCCAGGCGCTCAAGGCCAGAGGCAAGCGGGTGGCTGTGGTGCGTCACCCCATGCCCTATGGCGATCTGGCGCAGCAACAGGTGCAGGCATTTCACACCCTGGCCGACCTGGATGCCGCGCACTGCACCATCGAGGAGCGCGAAGAATACGAACCCCATCTCGCCGCCGGTCATGCGGTCTTTGCCGGCGTGGACTACGCCGCCGTGCTGGCCCAAGCCCAAGCCCACAGCGACCTGATCATCTGGGACGGCGGCAACAATGACTTTCCCTTCTTTCAGCCCAGGGTGCATGTGGTGGTGTGCGATGCTCTGCGGCCCGACCAGCTCACCACCCACCATCCCGGTGAAGCGGTGCTGCGCATGGCCGACATTGTGGTGATCAACAAGGTTGACGCTGCCCCTGCTGCCGAGGTGGCCCGCCTGCAGGCCAATGTGGCGCGCTTGCTGCCTAAGGCCGACATAGTGCGTGCTGCCTCACCGGTTCAGCTTGACAGCCCGCACCTGGTGGCGGGACGACGGGTCCTGGTGGTGGAAGATGGCCCCACCCTCACCCACGGTGGCATGGCCGCAGGCGCCGGCTTGCGAGCGGTGCAAGGCCTGAGCGCTGTGACCGTGGTGGATCCGCGAGATCAGGCGGCTCCCGCGATCGCAGCACTCTTTGCGCGCTACCCGCACATCGGACCGGTACTGCCCGCCATGGGATACAGCGCGCAGAACCTGTCTGCGCTGCGTGCCACCATTCATGCCAGCCGCGCCGAGGTGGTGGTGGCCGCCACCCCGATTGATCTGGTGCGACTGGGCGGTTTTGACAAGCCGATCGTTCGGGTCCGCTACCACTATGCCGATTGCGGCACCCCCACCCTGGCTGAGTTGGTGGCCCAGCGACTTGAGGCGCAGGCCTAGAATGCGCGCATCCGCCTTTAGAGCAGGAGAATTTTCATGCGGCAATTCGCTTCGATGTTTCTGGTGTTCCTGTTGTCTCTGGGTTGCCCTCTGGCTCAGGCCGATACGCTCAAGGTCCTGACCACCGGCGCCTACAAGGGAGTGCTGATGGCCCTGGTTCCGGACTTCGAGGCGCGAACAGGCCATAAGTTGGAGGTTCTCAACGACACTGCTGGCGCCCTGACGCGCCGAATTGGGGCGGGCGAGACCTTCGATGTTCTGGTGCTCACACCGGGCGGACTCAAGGCACCGGGCGAAAAAGGCAAGGTGCTGCCCGACAGCATCACCCCGCTGGCCCGCGCGGCCATCGGGGTTGCGGTCAGGGCGGGGGCCGACGCACCCGCGATCGGGACGGTGGAAGAATTCAGGCTGGCGGTCCTCAATGCCAAAAAGGTCGCCTACATCGATCCTGCCGCCGGCGGCTCCAGCGGCATTTACCTCGACGGCCTGTTCCAGCGCATGGGCCTGGCGCAAGCCGTGCGGGCCAAGGCGGTGCTGGTGCCTGGTGGCCTGGTGGCTACGCGCCTGGTCAGTGGTGAGGCTGATCTGGCGATTCACCAGATCAGCGAAATCCTGCCCGTTCAAGGGGCTCAACTGGTGGGCCCGCTGCCCGAGGCCATTCAAAACTACACCACCTATGCCGGCGCCATCAGCCCCAACGCTGCCAACCCGCAGGCTGCGCGAGAACTGCTGGCGACCCTGAGCGGTGCTCAGGCCCAGCAGATCCTGCGCACCCAAGGCATGCTCGCGCCGCGCTGAATCTGAGCAAACCGGTAGCGCTCATCAACCGAGCAGCGTATGCTTGGGGCAGGAATCTGGCGGCAGGTCCCACCAACGGAGGTAGCGATGAAAAAATATCCGGTCCCCAGCACCCGCGTCACCCCCTTTACCGGGTGGGTTTCCCTGCGTCGTCTCGGGCGTTGTTTGAGGCTGCCTTGTTGGCGTCACTTTAATCGTAATGTCGGACGCGGTGTCGCCCTGCTTGCGCTGACCTTGGGTCTGGCCGGTTGCGCCGGTGTGGAAATCGAAAACACGCAAGCCGCGCAGACCGTGGCCCAGTCCAGCAAGCCTCCCGGTTCGGTCTATATCGGCTGGCGCGTCTATCAAGACAAGTGCCTGGCCTGCCATGGGCCGCAAGCCACCGGTAGCGGCAATGCACCCAACCTGTTGCCCTTGCTCAAGACCATGGGGCCACGTCAATTCGTGTCGCTGGTGTTGCAACGCTATGACTGGAACCAGATGGCGGCCAAGACTGGCGGTAGCCCGCAGGAAAAGAATGCGCTGGTCGAGACCGTGATGCAGCGCCAGGACGCGCCGTTGAACATGCCCGCTTGGGAGGGCGAGCCACGGGTGCAGGCGCACATTGCCGACCTGTACGCCTACCTGTCGGCACGGGCTGCCGGAACCCAGGGGCCAGAACGCCCTGTACCCTGAACTCCACTACTGCTGAATTTGTCAGGCATTTTGGGTAGCTCCTTTTGTTGGAGGTATCCGAAACTTAAACCTCTGGGTGCTGCAGGTAAGATCGCGGCTTGACTGCGGAGATTTTTCGGATGATCAGATTCAGCGACGAACATGTATGGGTTCGCCTTGAGGGCGAGCAAGGCGTGGTGGGCATCACACCGCATGCCCAGGAGACCCTGGGCGATGTGGTCTTTGTGGAGTTGCCCGATGTCGGTCGCGTGTTGGCGCCGCATGATGTGGCGGGCGTGGTGGAATCGGTCAAGGCCGCTTCGGATGTCTTTGCTCCGGCTGGGGGTGAGGTGACCGAGGTCAACGAAGCGCTGCGCGCTGACCCCTCCCTGGCCAACAGCGACCCGCTGGGGGCTGGCTGGTTTTTCAAGCTCAAACTGGCAGACCGCACTCAGCTCGACACCTTGATGGACGATTCGACCTACGCCGGTTTCAGTCAGAGCAGCTGAGCCGCTTTCACTGGACAGTCTTGTCCGCTTGTCCCACCCATCGCCTGGGCTCAAAACGAAAGATCTTGGGATGCTTCAGGTCGATGGTGGCCTTGATCCAGCCCATGAAGGGGTAGCCGTAGGTTTCCACCCGGGTGAAATTGCTGACCAAGGTACGCGCCGATTCATCCAGCAGCGGCTGGTCGATTTTTTGTGAGTGGGAATCACCATGCACCAGCACCACCTGGCCAGCAAAGGCCATGGTTTCATTGCGTAATTGATTGATGAAATCCCGGTAACCCGGCTTGTGCAGACCGGCACTGACTGCCTCGAACCTCGGGTTGGCCTGAATGATCACCATCACACCGGCCAGTTGCTTGCGCCGCGCCAGCGCAAAGGCTTGCACCAGCCAGTCCAGGTTGGCTTCAGAACGCTGCAGAAACTCGGCCACCGGGCCAGTGTTGGCTTTGGAGCCGTGGTAGTTGTTATCGCTGCCCGGCAGATTGAGGCCCACGAACAGCACCCCGCCCATCTCCCAACGCACATTTTCGCGGTAGGACGCAAAACGCTTGTCCTCGCTTTGGCGGGTCAGCCGCAGGTTGCCCTGGCCCAGGGCCTGGTCACCTTGAAAAAACCATGTCCGCAAATAATTCAAGCGTTCGAGCGGATCAAACGGTCCGTTGCTGCGGCGATGGCAGTCGGTCCAGTCGTTGTCGCCCGGCACATACACCAGCGGTAGGGGTGCGGCCCGAAACACCGCCAGAATGTCCTGGAAAGCCGCATCGCTGCACAGGCTTGCCCCATTCTTGATGTCACCGTCGTGCACAGCAAAGGCCAGCCCCTCGCGCCCCATCGCCTGCAACATGGCGGGTAACTGTTCGCGCTCCCAATTGCTGTAAGGTGTATCACCGAACAGGCCGAAGGTCACCGGCGCAGATGGGGTTTGCGCCAACACCGGGTTGAGCCCCATCAAACCGAGTACCAGCAGATAGCGAAGCACGGCCATCAGGATGAAAGCGCTGAGCGGCGACGCAGCAAGAGGACACAACACGCCAGTGTGGGCAAGGCCAGGGCGGCATAGCCGGCCCGGTAGCTCCCAAACATACCCGCCACCGCTCCAAACAGGGGTGGGCCAATCACCACCCCTAAAAAAGTGAAGCTCAGCGTACCCCCGGTCGCCAGACTGGCTTGACCCAGGGGCGCCTGTCGCGCCACCTCGGCCAGGTAAACGCCGTTCCACCCAATTGCCGAGGCACCAAACAGGATTAGCACCAACCAGACCGACCATGCTGGCATGAGCGGTGTCAACAAGGCGGTTACCAGGCTGCACAGACCCATGACGGCCCCCAACGCAATCAACATGCGGCGCGCTCCCAGATAACGGTCTGCAATCCAACCCCAGACTACGCGACCAGTGACCCCTGCGGCCTGGGTCAGCGACAGGGTAAAACCCGCTGCCACCAGCCCATAGGACAAGGTGTCATACAGGTAGCTCACCAAGTAGGTCACCAGCGAGAGCTGAACGATCGAGAAAAAGAATGAGCACAAGGCCAGCAGTCGAAGCCCTTCAATGCGCAGTACCAGGCGGATGGGCTGAGCAAGATTGCCCAGTCGCACCGGCCGGGTCTCGTCACGGTCAGCGTCAAGCTCCGCGCGCAACGACTGGCTCAAGCCAGCACAGAGCACACAGGCGCCTGCAACGATCAGTAGCGCAGCTTGCCAATTGGTGAGGAGCATCAAGCCGGGCACCAGGGCTCCGGCCAACACTCCGCCCAGAGGCACGCCGGTCTGCTTCAAGGAAAACACCAGCGACATATTGGCCGGCGAGGTCGATCGTGCCAGCAGGTGCGAACTGGCGGGCGTAGCCGGCCCGTAGCCCAAACCAATCAGCAGGGCACCTAACACGATCACTGGCAGGGAGGGCACGGCACACAAGGCCAACCCCAGGGCACACAGCAGCAGACCAAACTGGCTGACACGAATGGCGCCGTAATGGGCCACAGCTGCACCGCTGCTGAGGCTGGCCAGCATGGCGCCAACATAGACCAGCGCCACATACAACCCCACATAAGTAGGTGAGATGCCGACCTGCTGCGCCGCCACCGGCGCCATCACCGGCAGCGTCAGCAAGGCCATGGCCACCAGGGACTGGATCGTCAGCGTCAGCGACAGGGGCAGCAAGGTGTTTTTCATCACCGCGGCCTCGCCAGCTCAGTTACAGGGCTGCTCACTGGGCGGCGGCAATTTCACGCAAGGCGCGCTCGAATACCTCCACCGGCTGGCCGCCAGAAATCAGATGCCGCTCGTTGATGATGATGGCGGGCACCGAGTGAATGCCGGCGCCCTGGAAGAAGGACTCCCGCTCACGCACTTCATCGGCATAGTCCTGGCTGGCCAGAATCGCCTGGGCACGACTGACATCCAACCCAGCGGCCTGCACACATCGCAAGAGCACCGCCTGATCTGCTGGGCTTTCAGCACGCCCATGGTAGGCCTCGAGCAACGCCCTTTTCAGGGCATGCTGGCGTGCCGGGTCGGTTTCACCCGCCCAGGCCAGCAAACGATGCGCATCAAAGGTATTCCAGATCCGGCCGCGCCCCTCGGGATTGAAGGTGAACCCAACCTCGGCGCCACGGCGAGCAATATTGGCACGCGTCACGGCTTGCTGTTCAGCGTTGGTACCGTATTTTTCGCCCAGGTACTCAACCACATCACGCCCCTCGGGCACCATGTCGGGATTGAGCTCGAAGGGCTGAAAATGGATCTGGGCTTGGATGTCGGGCGCCAGGCGCTCCAGCGCGCGCTCCAGGGAGGACAGACCGACCGCGCACCAGGGGCAGGCAACGTCGGAGACAAAATCAATTTTCAGCTCGGTTTTCATGTGCCGATGCTAGCACCTTGGACGAGTGATGTCCGAACCGGCCGCCGCATGGGCGACAGTAAGGTCAGGCCATCTGCATGACGGCAACTGGTCAAGCCGCCGCGCTCTTGCGCAACTGCATCCGGTTGGGCAGGGGCACGGCGCGACGCAGCACCTCCTCACCCAGCCACTGGGCTGACCGACGTGCACGCTGGGCCACCAGATGCAGGGGAATCTGCAGGTAGTCGTCATTGAAGACCTCAAAGCTGTAGTCGCCCCGGTAGCCCAGAGCATCCAGCCGCATCACCAGCTCGGCCACCTGCTGGCTATGCACGCCCTCACCTGGAAACACACGGAAATGGCGCGCGGTGTTGATGCGTTCCTCAACCGATCGAATGTCCTGCCACATGAAGTCAGCCAGCTGCACCAGAAAGATTTTTTGCGGATCGAGCATGTCCAACTCATCCAGGGCGGTCTTGGTGGCCAAAGCATGAAAGGAATCGATGCCAATGCCCAGATTGGGGGCGTCGGCACGGCACACCACATCCCAGGCGGTGGTGAATTCATTGATGGTTCGCCCCCAGGACAAACCTTCATAGGCAATCCTGATGCCTTTGGGCACGGCCAGCATGGCCAACTTGCGCAGGTCTCGCGCCAGCTCGTCCTGCGATTCGCTAGCATGCACGCTGGTGGACGAGCACACCAGCAGCAGCTTTGCACCAATGCCCTGGCACATCTCGAGCATGGCCTTGGCCATGTCGATCTTGTAATCATGCAGGTGACCAGTCAGGCCCTCGAAATCTCGTAGCACCTGAAAACCGGTGACCCGCAGGCCGCTGTTACGCACCAGCGCCATGGCCGCATCAACCCCTTCAGCATGCCCGGTGAGGTCTCGGGCATTGATCATGATCTGAGTAAACCCGGCGTCCTTCACCGCCTGCAGTTTTGCTGGCAAGGTGCCTGCCAATGAAATGGTATCCATGCCAAAGTCTGCAAAATGGCCCTGACGATGGGGAGCCAGGGCGCTCATCATTGGCGCTCCTCATGGACCAACTCGAACGCCACGTTGCCCAGCCAGTTGGTGGTCAGCGCGCCACGCTCGTTGTGCGTCTGGCTGGCATGGTCTACAAACTTCACTCCGCGTTCGCGTAGGGCTTTGACCGTCGCGGGCACATCCGGTGTTCCCAGGCCAATACGCTGCAGGGTTTCATCACTTTCCAGATCGACGATGCCGGGCTCAGGTTCGATCAGCTGCAGGTAAAAGCTGCGACACGGGCTGCGCAGGATGCGTCCCTTGGTCATGACCCCAAAGTGCTGATCTGGGGCAACTGCCTCAAAACCAAAAAGCTCGCCATAAAACTCGATCCAGTCCTCCATGCGGTCGGTACCGATGTACTGCACCACGCCAAACCAGCGCAGTCCCGCGATTGCCGGCGGATGATGCTCCACAGTGGGAATAGGGACAAAGTCGACGTCGTAAATCGAGAATTCTTCAAAGCGGTCAACAAAGTAGATTCGGCTCGAACCAACACCATGGATCGCCGGGATGTTGAGTTCCATCACCTCCACATGGGTGGGTACCGCCCAGGCGCCGCGGTTCAGCACATATTGGTAGGCCGCCGCCGCATCTCGTACCCGTAGCGCGATGGCAGCGATCACCGGCTTTTCGTCCGGGGTCAGACTGCTGGGCCGGTCACTAATATGCGCATTGATGATGATGTTCATCTCGCCTTGACGGTAGAGCAGCACCTCGCGCGATCGATGCCGGGCCACGGGTCGAAAGCCCATCATCTCCAAGGCCTGGCCCAAAGCCTGGGGGCGACTGGTGGCGTATTCGATGAACTCGATGCCCGCCAGTCCAAGTGGGTTGGCGCTGTCGGTCAAGGCTTCGCGGTGGTCAGTGGTCGTGCTCATCTTGTGTTTCCCTCAATGAAATCGTATGGGTTCAATCTCTCACGTCGGTGTTGCTCTCAATCGATAGGGTGTGCCTTACAGTTGTTCACTAGGCTAGGCTCACCCCCTGTTGGCTGGCGGCGCAGCGAGAAATGGCTTCAACCACCCGCTGATTCTGCAGCCCGTCGTAGGCGCTGACCAGGGGCGATGCATGGCCCTGGATGATGCGTACAAAATGAGCCATCTGCAGCACCAGGGGGTCTTGCCGCTCCAGGGTCAGCCGGCTCTCCTCAAAAGGCAGCATCCAGGAACTCTGCTGCGTATTGGCATAGGTCTTGATCCGCATGCTGGGTAGCGACAGGCTGCCCAAGGTGCCTGTGAGGATGTAGCAGTCTTCGTCGTCATAGCTGGGGTAGGCCTTGTTTTCGCGGCTGGTCTGCTCCCAACTGCGCGCGCTGGCGGCTGTATCCGAGAGCATGAAGGTGCCCAGCACTCCGCTTTCAAAACGCAGGCCGACTGCTACCGTGTCTTCCACCGCAAACCCGCGCACTGCATGGGAGGCCATAGCCTGAACAGCTTGTACCTCGCCGCACAGCATGCGCAGGTTGTGCACATCGTGGATCAGGTTGATCTGGATCGGCCCGCCGCCGGGCTGGGTGCGCCAGGGTCCTTGCGCAAAATACTCTTCAGGCTTGAAGAACAGGGCACTTCCCATGACGGCAACCAACCGGCCCAGCGAACCACCAGCCACCACGTCCCTGGCTCTGGCCATGATTGGGTTGTGCGCGCGGTGATGCCCCACCAGCAACTTCGCCCCACGCCGGGTGACCGCCTCAAGCAAATGCCGAGCCTCCTCGACCGTGGTGGCCATAGGCTTTTCCAGCAAGACAGGCAACCCGGCCTCGATACATTGCAGGGCCTGCGGGACGTGCAAGGCGTTTGGGCTGGCCAGCACCACTGCATCAGCCATTTTCTTTTGCAACAACTCCTCCAGTGAGGCCAGCAACGGCACCCTGGCCTGCTCGGCCACCGGCCGGGCCTGGGGCGCCGGATCAACCACCGCCACCAACTGCAGTTGCGATTGATCCTGAATCACACGCATATGCTCGCGACCAATCAGGCCTGCGCCCACCACGGCAATACGGATCATGCCCATCCGGTTTCCTGAAGTGTGCTGGTCGGACTCATTCGAAAGCGGCCGTGCTGGTGGTGTGAGCGCCCCCAAGAAACAGGCGTTCCATATGCGGGTCGCTCAGGATTTGCTGCGCGGGCTGGTGCAAGACCAGTCGCCCCGACTCCAGGGCAATCGCCTCGTCGGAATACTCAAGCGCACGCTTGACGTTTTGCTCGACCATTAGCACGGTTGTGCCCTGACTGGCCAGACGGCGCAGCAGCTTGAACACATCGAGTGTCACCAGGGGCGACAAACCGATCGAGGGCTCATCAATCAGGAGCACGCTGGGTCGCAGCAACAGAGCTCGCCCAATTTCCAGCTGCTTTTGCTCGCCACCGGACAGCGACGCTGCACGCGAATGGATTCTCTCTTTGACCCGGGGAAAAAATTCCAGCACCTCAGGTATGCGCTGATGGGTGGTCTTCATGCCCAAGGTAATACCCCCAAGCTCCAGGTTTTCGTAAACCGTCAACTGACCGAACAGGTTGCGGCCTTGCGGCACAAAGGCAATCCCACGGGCCAGCAAGTCCTTGGAGCTCGAGCCCCGGATGTCCTGCCCGTTGAGCAGGATGCGGCCCTGTCGCGGGCTAAGCAGTCCGAACAAGGTCTTGAGCACCGTGGATTTGCCGGCGCCGTTGGGACCGATCAACAGGGTAATGGCACCGCGACGGGCCTTGAATGACAGGTTGTTCAGGATCATGAAGTCCTTGTAGCCCGCCACCACATCGTCAAATTCAATGCAAATATCGTTGGTCATGTCAGTTCCCAAGATAGGCATCGAGGACCTGCTTGTTGTTACGGATCTCTTGCGGCGTTCCAATGGCCATCACCTGGCCCTCCACCATCACCATGATGCGATGACACAGGTTCATCACAAAGTCCATGTTGTGTTCAATCACCACAAAACTGCCGCGTCTGGACTGGTTGAGTTCTTGCAACAAGGTGCTGATTCCCCCTACCAGCGAAGGGTTGACCCCGGCGCACGGCTCATCCAGTAGTACCAGGTCGGGCTCGCTCATGAAGGCCATGGCAATGTCCACCAGTTTTTGTTGGCCATAGCTCAGTTCGCCCGCTTTCTTGTCGGCCACGTGGCGGATATGGAACTGGTCAATCAGGGCATCGGCCTTGTCGCCCAGCCCGGAATCGGAGGGAGCAAACATGCGGGTGAACAGATTGCCCTGATGTTCCTGGGCCGCCACCAGCAGGTTGTCACGTACCGTCATCTTGCCAAACACCTGCAGGGTCTGAAAGGTGCGCCCCACGCCGCGATGGTTGAGTTCCATCGGCCCCAAGCGGGTGACATCCTCCCCATTGAGCTCGATGGTTCCGGCGTCTGGCGTGATTTGGCCCAGCATGCTGTTGAACAGGGTGGTCTTGCCAGAGCCGTTGGGACCGATCACGCCAAAGATCTCACCGGGGCGCACTTCAAAGCTGACACCGCCCACCGCCTGAATGGCACCATAGGCCTTTTTCAAACCGGTGACCTTGAGCACCGGAGCCGCTGCAGGGCGCTCATGATGATGGGTGTGGGTCATGCCTTGACTCCTGGTGCAGCGCCCAGACCGGAGGCTTTGGCGGCTCGCTCAGCCGATTCGGCGCGGGCCAGGCGGCGGGCACGAAGCCGCTCCGGCAGGGACAACAGCCCGTCAGGCAACCAGACCATCAGCAGGACGATGGCGCCTCCAAAGACCAGCAGATACCAGGCCTGCGCAAAACGCAGCCACTCGGGCAGGATGACACCCACCAGCGAACCCAGCACCGGGCCAAAGAAATAACCCGGCCCACCCACCACCACCATCAGGTACATCATGATGGACTGGCCCACAGTGAACAGGGCCGGATCGATGAA
>JAFMFB010000037.1 GCA_017856435.1 Burkholderiaceae bacterium | reverse complement strand
GATCCGGATGGGTTTGGAGGGGTAGTCGCTGGCAAATGCGGGATGGGTCAGAAATGCCAGGCAAAGGGATAAGCCCAGGAGGATTTTTCTTGAAAGATTTTTCATTTGTTTCCATTCCCCTACTGGTGGAGTTCAACCAATTGTGACAGGGCGATGCGCCAACCCTGATCGAAGCCCATTTGAGCATGTTTGTTTCTGTCCTGCGCAGTCACGTGTCTGACGCTGGCATGAAATCTTGAACCTCCATCTGCCAGCAGCGTGAAGGTCAGGTCGCAAACAAAGCCAAATCCCAGTTGAGGTATTGGATTGGGCCGGAAGTTTTCTGACAGCATGCCAGTCCAGACGATTCGATTCGGTTTTTCAAGCAGCAAAAAGCACCCCCTGTTTTCTGGCATCGTTTCACCTTCAGGTGACTGCATGACGTTTGAAAACAGGCCGCCGGGCCTGGGGTCAATTGAACACTGAACAACCTTCCAGGGCCGTGGGCAAAACCACTTGGGAAGGGTTTCGGGGTTGGTCCAGCCATCGAACAACTGGTCGGGGGTGATGGGTACATCAACAATGAGTTGAAGATCGAGGTCGGGATTGAAGTCAATGTTCATGGCTGTCTGTCCGTTTTCGTTGGAAGGCGCAATTTTGTGCATGGCTTGTCAGAAAGAATGACTGGGTGTCTGCAAGACGTTGGAGTTGCAGCGAGCATGGCAAGCATGCACAAGAAGCCAGCATGCGTGGCAATTGCGGGCCCACAAAGAAAAAAGCCTCGATTTCTCGAGGCTTATCCTGAAATTGGCGCGGCTGGCAGGATTCGAACCCACGACCCCTTGGTTCGTAGCCAAGTACTCTATCCAACTGAGCTACAGCCGCAAAGGTGTGGATTCTATCATGGTGGATACTGCTTACCGATGTTGTTGTTTCTCAGAGGATTTGTTCTTCGGCATATGGTCCTGCGGATCCTCATGCCATATGGTGCTGCTTGATACAGATGTTTCGTTCATTGGAGATAAACCATGGAAGCCAAATGGTTGGAAGACTTCATTAGCCTGGCGCGTACCGGAAATTTTTCCCAATCGGCTGGCGAGCGCAACATTACCCAGTCTGCCTTCAGCCGCCGAATCAAATCCCTGGAGCAATGGGTCGGCGTTTCCCTGATTGATCGCTCGACCTACCCAACAACATTGACGCCGGCCGGCCTTAGGTTTCATGAGGCGGCCCTCAAGGCCACGACTTCTCTTGAATCGATGCGAGACGATCTGCGAAAAGCACAAAACCCGGGCCGCGATGTTTTTCGGGTCTCCTTACAGCATTCTCTGGCCGGAAATTTTCTGGCCGAGTGGCTGCCACAGATCGCCCCAAACCTCAACAGCACCCTGGTCACTGTCAAGGCTGATAACCTGCACGATTGCATCAGGGAACTGGAGGAAGGAAATGTGGATGTGCTGGTCTGCTATTGGCACCAGGACTTGCCGGTATCGTTCAATCAGAAGCGTTATCGCTCGAGTCTGCTCACCAAAGACCGGCTTATTCCTGTTTCTAAGGCGGATCGCAAGGCACGGCCCCTCCATCACCTGAAGTCTGACTCAAGTTCTGAAATCCCCTGGCTTTCCTACAGCTCTGAAGCCTTTCTGGGTCGCGCAACTGCTTTGGCGATGCAAAAGAATCCGACCTTGGTGCCGCTTCGTCTAGTTTTTCAGAGCGCGCTGGCTGAGGCCCTTAGGGCAGGCGTCCATGCAGGCCTGGGAGTGGCATGGCTGCCCCTGAGCATGGTTCGGCCTGACCTTGAGGCGGGTAGCCTGGTACATGCCAGTCCTGGTGCTTTTGAATTACCGCTCCAGGTTCGAATGTTCAGAAATGGCTCGATGAAGGCTGTTCGGCTTTTAAAAGCTGTGACCTGACCCTTGCGCTCCTTGGATAGACCGGGGTGTGATGAGGGATCTCCAAGGTTATGATTTTATTTCATAGTTTTGCGCGGAGATTGCATTGGACGGCTTTCAATTTGCGTCCTAAGCTTGCCGCCAGATTTAAACCGGACAGCATTTAAATTTTGGACATCCCATGAATCTAGACAACTTTCCCCGTTATCCGCTTGGTCACTGGCCAACACCTCTGGAGCCCATGAAAAGGCTGCAGGCGTCACTGAACGCGCCTTCCCTATATATCAAGCGAGATGACTGCACGGGGCTGGCAACCGGTGGCAGTAAAACCCGCAAGCTCGAGTTTCTCGTAGCGGACGCACTAAAACACGGGGCCGATACCTTGCTGACACATGGCGCAGTCCAATCCAACCACGTTCGCCAGACGGCCGCTGCCGCGGCTCGCGCCGGTTTGCGCTGTGAGGCGATTCTGGAAAATCGGGTTTCCAATCCTCCTGCCGAATACAAGCAGTCCGGCAATGTTTTTCTGGACTGGCTGCTGGACGCCAAGTTGCACGAAGTGCCCGGAGGCACTGCCATGGACGAGGCGCTGGAAGCGCTGGCTTCTCGCTTGCGCGAGCAGGGTCGCAAGCCTTATGTGATTTCAGGAGGCGGATCCAATCCGCTGGGGTCTTTGGGTTACGTCATGTGTGTGCTCGAGCTCGTCAAGCAGTGCGAGTCCATGGGCTTGAAAAAGCCCCACCTGGTTCTTGCCACGGGCAGCGCAGGCACGCACGCCGGGTTACTGGCCGGCGTGCATGCGCTGGGTCTGGGTTGGCCGATTACCGGTGTCGGTGTTAGAGCCAGCAAGGAGATCCAGGAAGCCAGAGTCCATAACTTGGCCAACCGCACACTAGAGCTGATGGGCAAAAAACCGGACCTGCCAGCACAAAAGGTTGTTGCAGATGACAGGTTTATTGGACCGGGCTACGGCCTGGCGACCGAAACCATGGTGGAAGCGGTAAAAATGCTGGCTCGCAACGAGGGCATTCTGATGGATCCTGTCTACACCGGCAAGGGAATGGCCGGAATGATTGCAATGATCCGTTCAGGCGAGTTCTTTAAGAGTGATGAAAATATTATTTTCATTCACACCGGAGGAGCTGCTGCGCTATTCGGGTATCGTTGGGTTTTTGATCAGGCTGCAGCCTGACCAAATTGAATCAACAAGCGATACCTTTCACTGAACGTGCATATTTCTTGGCTTGAATTTTTACCTGTGGAGAAAATCATGAAATCTACGCTTCGTTTTTTCCGTTTATTTGACGCGCTGGCGATCGCCTTGCTGGCTTGCGTGACTTTCACGGCTGCGGCACAAACCGCTGTGCGCGGGGGCACCTTGGTCATGGTGGTTCAGCCTGAACCCCCCACCCTGGCTGCTTACCAGAGCACGGCCGGCCCGGTCGGGCAGGTGACCACAAAAGTTTTCGAAGGCCTACTCGAATACAGTTTTGAACTGAAGCCCATTCCCAGTCTGGCCAAATCGTGGACCGTCAGCCCAGACGGGAAAACTGTCACCTTCAAACTCAAGGAAGGTGTCAAATTCCACGACGGGAAACCTTTCACCAGTGCTGACGTCCAGTTCACAGTGATGGATGTGCTTAAAAAAGTCCATCCACGCGGCGCCAACACCTTTCGGGCCGTCACCGCCATTGATACGCCAGACGCCATGACAGCGGTATTCAGATTGAGCGAGCCGGCACCCTACATGCTGATGGCCTTGTCCTCATACGAATCCCCGATGCTGCCCAAGCATGTTTACGGCACGGGTGACATTGCCAATCATCCAAGGGCCAATTCGCCTGTGGGAACCGGCCCCTTCAAGTTTGTTGAGTGGCAAAAAGGCCAGTTCATGCGCTTTGATCGCAACCCCGATTACCACAAGAGTGGCTTGCCAAATCTGGACCGTATCGTCGCCCGATTTATTGCCGATGCAGGTACCCGCTCGGCAACCCTTGAAACCCAGGAAGTCCACATGGGCGGCTTCAATGCCGTACCGCCGGTTGACGTAAAACGTTTGCAGGCCTTGCCTCACATCGCGACGACCTCCAAAGGGTACGAGATGCAGGCCCCGATCGTTCAACTTGATTTCAATACCACAAAGCCTCCGTTTGACAATCAAAAGGTGCGGCAAGCCGTGGCCTATGCCATTGATCGTAAATTTGTCATAGACAACATCTGGTTTGGCTTTGGCAAACCGGCAACCGGCCCGGTCAGTTCCAATTTCAGCGCCAATGGTCTGTACACCGCTGCGGTCAAGAACTACAACGTTCCCAACGGGATTGACCTTGCCAACAAGTTGCTTGATGAAGCTGGCATGCCTCGCGGGGCCAACGGTGTGCGGTTTGAAATCGTCCATGACATTACCCCTTACGGAGAGGAGTGGCGGCGCTTTGGTGAGTATGTTCAGCAACAACTCGCCAAGATCGGCATCAAAGTCTCTTTGCGTTATGAGGATGTACCTAGCTGGCTGAGGCGCGTCTACACGAACTATGACTTCCAGCTGACCAACAACTGGATTCAAACCCTGGCAGACCCTGTGATCGGCATGCACAGGCTCTATCATTCAAATTCAATCAAGCCGGGCACCGTGTTTGTGAATGACTCCCGCTGGAGCACCACGGAGACTGACGACCTCATGAACAAGGCCGCTGTGGAAGTTGACGCCAAAAAGAGAGGGGCTCTCTACCATGATCTTCAAAAGAGGGTTGTTGAAGCCAGTCCTTTGGTGTTCGTTCATGAGTTGAACTTCGTGACCGTCTACAACAAGAAGGTCAATAACTTTCCGCTCAGTCCGCTGGGTCTTTACTCTTCCTTTGACCAAGTCTGGTTGAGCAAATAGATCCGAGACGCAAGGGGATTGGTTGTGATCTGGAGAAAAGGCGCGGCGTTTGTCGTGGGTCGACTGCTTTTGGCGGTCCCTGTCGTGCTCACCATTGTCGCGCTCAATTTCTTCCTGTTGCAACTGGCCCCTGGTGATGCGGCTGACGTGCTGGCCGGCGAGGCGGGATCCGCAACGCCGGAGTTTATGGCTCAGCTCCGACAAAAGTTCGGCCTTGATCAGCCCGTGTCAATGCAACTGCTTTTGTACATCAAGCAGGTCTTTACCTTCGACCTGGGCTATTCCTTCCGGCATAGCATGTCGGTATCGGACCTGATACTGACCCGGCTTGGCCCCTCCCTGTTGCTGATGCTCACGGTGTTCTTCGTGGCAATTGTCTTCGGTGTGACCTTGGGTAGCCTGGCTGCCCGCAACCTGAACCAATGGAAAGACAGGATGATTTCCCTGTTGACCGTCATGGCCTATGCAACGCCAGTATTTTGGGCTGGCTTGATGTTGATCGTGGTGTTCTCCATCAAACTTGGGTGGTTTCCAACCAGTGGAATGCAACAGGTTGCGGCATTCCATGAAGGGTGGGCCAAAGTGTTCGATATCGCGCACCATCTGGTCTTGCCCGCATTGACCCTGTCGCTCTTCTACCTTGCCTTGTATACCCGGCTGATGCGGGCCTCGGTTCTGGAGCAGTTCTCAATGGATTACGTGGTCACAGCCCGTGCCAAGGGACTTACCGAAACGCAAATTGCCTATCGTCATGTTCTGAGAAACGCCATATTGCCGGTAGTGACTATGGCTGGCGTACAGGCCGGCGGCCTGCTCGGGGGAGCGGTCGTGGTGGAAACTGTTTTTGCCTGGCCAGGTCTTGGGCTGCTGGCCTACGAAGCGCTATTTTCCCGAGACCTGAATCTGCTGCTGGGAATATTTTTCATATCGACCTGCCTGGTGGTCCTGGTGAACCTGATTGTCGATCTGGCGTATTCGTTGCTTGATCCCCGAATTCAATTACGCTGATCCTCCAACCATGAATCAAGGTTTAAGTCGCTTTTTTCGCAACCCTCCAGCCGTCCTCGGATTGGTAGTGTTGCTGGCAGTTGTGATTGCCGCTCTGCTGGCAGGTGTCATATATCCCGGAGACCCGTTTGCCATGGTCGGCAAACCGTTTCAGGCGCCATTTGGTGACTATCCCCTTGGCACGGATATGCTGGGGCGAGACCTGATGGCCGGGATTCTTTATGGCGCCCGCACGACGCTCCTAGTGGGCATTCTCGCCACACTTATTGCATCGATCGTCGGCATTGCCATTGGGGGGCTGGCCGGCTATTTTGGAGGCAGCACCGATAACCTGTTGATGCGCCTGACTGAAATTTTTCAAACCATTCCGTTCTTTCTTTTTGCAATATTGCTGGTGGCTGTTCTGGGTGCATCCGTGGGAAGTGTCATTGCTGCCATTGCGATCGTCTCGTGGCCTCCCATGGCGCGCCTGGTGCGCGGTGAATTCCTGTCAATGCGAAATCGTGAATTTATTCAGGCCTGTGTTTCATTGGGAATGGGACATGTGCGCATCATTTTTCTGCACATCCTTCCCAACACACTTTCCTCCATCATCGTCACCGGTTCCCTGATGGTGGCGACCGCAATTCTTATTGAGTCAGGCCTGTCCTTTCTGGGCTTGTCCGATCCCAACGCCATGAGCTGGGGCTTCATCATTGGCTCCGGGCGTTCTGTCCTGCGCACTGCATGGTGGATTTGCGCCATGCCGGGTTTGGCTATCCTGTTTACCGTCATGGCGATCAATCTGGTCGGTGATGGCCTCAATGACGCCTTGAACCCAAGACTTAACTCGGCATGAATGCTAGCGCTGCACTCCTCAGTATCGAGGGCTTGACGATTGACCTTCCGGAAAAAGCAGATAGAAGGCATGCGGTTGAAAACCTCAATCTGTCTTTGAACCGTAACGAAATTCTTTGTGTTGTCGGGGAGTCTGGTTCCGGCAAATCTCTGATGTCGCGCGCCATTCTTGGTTTGTTTCCTTCTCGCCACGTCAAACCAAGTGCAGGAAAAATCATATTCAAGGGCGAAGATCTTCTTGCAGCTTCAGCCGCCAGGCTTAGGGATCTGCGCGGCAACCGAATTTCCATGATTTTTCAGGAGCCGATGACTGCACTCAATCCGGTCATGAAGATCGGCGCCCAGATCGAAGAGGCGCTTGCAACCCATCTCCAAATCGAAGGCAAGACCCGTCACACTCGGGTTGCTGAAATGCTGGCGGCCGTCAATTTGCCAGACCCTGAAAAAATCATGCAGTCTTACCCCCACCAGCTTTCTGGGGGACAAAGACAACGGGCCATGATTGCCATGGCCCTGATGCTGGAGCCAGACATTCTGATTGCCGATGAACCCACGACGGCTCTGGACGTTACAACGCAGGCTCAAATTCTCAAGCTGATTCGCCAGATTCAAAAAAAGAACGGTATGGGTGTTCTTTTTGTCACGCACGACTTTGGTGTGGTGGCAGAGATCGCAGACCGGGTGGCCGTTATGCAGAGTGGCCTCATCGTGGAGCAAGGTGCAGCAGAAGAAGTTTTGGAGCGACCCAAAGCGCAATACACCAGATCGCTTTTGGAATCAGTTCCAAGCCTGATCCCCGGGCCCAAGATTGACTTTGCCGCTAAGCAGGTCATGATTGCCGCCAAAGGGTTGAGTAAAACTTATAAATCCGGCGGCAGCTTCTTTGCTTCGTCGGGGCGGCAGGTCAACGCGGTGAATTCCGTTGACTTTGAGATTCGACATGGCGAAACGCTGGGTATCGTTGGCGAATCTGGGTCGGGCAAATCGACGCTTGCGCGTTGTATCACGCGTTTGGTTGACTCGGATGACGGGTCGATCCTGATCAACGGGGTTGATATTGCCAAACTCAAACAGGACCAGCTGCGTCCTGTGCGGCGGCGGATGCAGATGGTTTTTCAGGACCCATTTGGATCATTGAATCCCCGAAGAACGGTTGGGCAACTCATCTCCGAAGGCCCGATCGTGCATGGGATACCTGATGATCAGGCTTGGCAAAGAACCTACGAATTGCTCGAGCTTGTGGGTTTGGAGCGCAAAGCGGCTAATCGGTACCCTCACGAATTCTCTGGAGGTCAGCGCCAGCGTATCGGGCTGGCCCGCGCGCTGGCGCTCCAGCCTGAAATCCTGGTGGCTGATGAGCCCGTTTCGGCGCTGGATGTCACTGTCCAGTCCCAGGTTCTCAATTTGCTGTCTGATCTGCGTGGCAAATTGGGACTGACCATGCTTTTCATTACTCATGACCTGCGGGTCGCCAGTCAGGTCTGCGACTCGATTGCGGTCATGCTAAAGGGTGAAATTGTTGAATATGGTCCGGTGGCCGATGTCTATGCCAACCCACGCCATGCATACACCAAAGAGTTGCTGGCAGCAGTGCCTGGCCGAGACTGGAGCCATCTCAGGGATGGGGCCAGCCAACTAAACTGAATTCCAGAAGAAAGCCCCTAGCGTCATGCCTAAAACATTGAGACAGCTCGGACAGGATTTGCAATCGGGACGCAGCACGGCAACAAGTCTGGTCCAGGAAAAGCTTGATCTTTTGGGCAAACTCGAGCCTAAGCTTCAGGCGTTCACCCATATGGATGCCGACAGGGCCCTAAAGCATGCGGCTGCGATCGACAAACTGCGTTCAGCTGGCGTTGATTTGGGGCCGTTGATGGGAATTCCAGTAGCGGTCAAGGACTTGTTCACCATTGACGGCATGCCAACCAGCGCAGGTACCCGGGTTGATGTCCAGGACCTGGTGCCCGCACAGGGCGGATTTGTCCAGATGCTTTTTCGCGCAGGGTGCATCGTGCTTGGCAAAACGCGCACATCTGAGTTTGCGCTGGGTGGTTACAACCCAAGCCATGTCCTCCCATGGAACCCGTGTGATGACAAGGTGAAGCGGATGACTGGCGGCTCCAGCCACGGATCAGCTGTGGCCATGGCTGCTGGATTGGCCGGTTTTACGGTGGGCTCTGATACTGGCGGCTCGGTGCGGTGGCCTGCGGCCCTGTGCGGCGTAGTTGGCTACAAGTCAACGACCAATCACTGGCCAACCGATGGGGTTTTCCCACTCTCGCCGCAATTGGACAGCGTGGGCATATTCACCCGGTCAGTCGAGGATGCTGCCTGGGTGGAGGCTGCATTGGCTGGGAGAGCGCTTGGCCAGCAACAATCGGTTTCCAGTTTGAAACTAGCTTTGCCCCAATTCCACTTTATGGAGAATTTGGACGACGCAGTCAGCACCTGCTTTCACCAAGCCATAGAAATGCTTCGTAACGCCGGGGCCAGCATTACAGAGATTCATGTCCCCGAGGCCTCAGAAATCGACGACATCTTCAGATGTCTTGTCCCGGCCGACTTGTTGGCCTTTCTGGGACGCGCCAGGGTACAGGAGCATGAGAAACTGATCGACCCCGTTGCCAATGCCCGACTGGGTGGGGCTGTCGACTTAAGAGCTGACGAATATGTCCGGATGGCCTCGCGTCTGTTGCATTTGCAGCAGCTGATCACTGAACGCTATCCCCAGTTTGATGCCTGGATCACCCCGACAGTACCGCAGGTTCCCGCTCCTATTGAGGCTTTTAGCACTGTCCAATCCATTGCCGATTGGAATCGGCTCGCAACCCAAAATACAAGACCAGGAAACCTGTTCAATCAGTGTGGTATTTCCATGCCGATCCAGCATCTCGGTGCTGCCCTGCCGGTCGGGTTACAACTTTGCGCAGCGCCCGGGGCCGATGCGACCCTGCTCAGGGTTGCCATGGCGGTCGAGTCCTGTCTGGGGCCATCAACGAACTGATTCAGTTCCAGCCCGCTGCGGCCGGTAGTCGTGAAATGAATTACTGGAGCTGTTGCACTTAATTGACATTGCAGCTCAAGCCGGTGGCCCTCCCAGGAGAAGCTATCCGTTACAGTCCGGTTTGTTATGTCAGCTCTTGCTTCTCATTCATTTCCGGTGGCGGTGGTCATGCGCAAAGAGCGCATTGACGGGCCCATGAGCCGCTGGCAGCCCTGGCGTTGGGTGCTGGACGATGTCTTTGTCCATGAATCCAATGATCAGGAACCTCCTCGCCGCATTCTGCAAAGCGAGCATGAGGAGCGCTGGTTGCACACTGGATTTACCGTTGAGTTGTACCGGGATGATGCCGAAGGTTATTACCTCAATGCCAGCGCACCGGCCCCTTGCTGGTTTGTGTTGTGGCGCATGGAGGAAGAAGCGACGGTTGCCGATGAGCCCTTGGCCCGGCCACAGCTGGTCAGCGTGAGCTACCACGATGCAGGCCGCTGGCTTGACGCCCAGGAAACTGTTGAGCAGGTAGCCGCCCCGGTAGAAGTGATTGAACTGATGCAGGAATTCATCAAGCAGCACTATGTGCCCGAACCCAAGCGGCGCAAGCGCCCCGACAGTTTTCGCCCACTGACGGACCGCTTTGGCAACCCTGCCTCGGTCAGCACCGAAATCAAAAAGGGTGGGGGCAATGTCTGAGGGATTTCTCGGGCGCTGGGCGCGGCGCAAGCAGGATGTCCGTGAGGGTAGGGCGCCCGATGAGCCCGAACTCAATCCGAATCGGGAAGTTTCAGCAGCCCATCCTGCAACTCAAGTAACTTCAGCCCAAGCCGCTGCGGTCCAGACGGCTGTCACCCAGCCTCACTCTTCGCCAGACTCGGCCCCTGTCCCAAATGCTGGCCAGCAGACAGCTGCTCAGACGCCCTCTGAATCAGCGCAGCTACCGTCACTGAAGGATACGTTGGAACTGACCCCCCAATCTGACTTCAAGCCTTTTGTGGCCCGGGGTGTTGCCCCGGAGGTTCGCAATGCGGCGATGAAAAAACTCTTTGCCGATCCGCACTTCAATGTGATGGATGGGCTGGACATCTACATTGATGATTACTCGATACCCAGTCCGCTGCCGGTTTCCATGATGCGACGCATGGTGGGTGCGCAGATGCTCAATCTGTTTGATGATGAGAAAAAGGAGCAGGCCGCTGCATCGGGCGATCAGTTTGCTGAACCCGCGGCGCAGCAGATTGGCCAGAAAGAACCGGTCAGTGATCCATCGAGCGATGCCCAACTTGTCGCAAATACTGAAGTAGAAACCAAATCCAAAGCGCAAACTGCAACTCAAAGCAATCTATCATCCCCCTCTAGCTCACAGGACAACCATGCCGACCCTGATATGCGATTGCAACAAGACCATGCCGCTAAACCCCAAGGCCCTGGGCGCGGCACTGGGTGAGCAACTAACGCAGCACTCAACACTTTGCCGGCGTGAGGCGGGCGCATTCATCAAGTCGCTGGGGGGCAGTGAGCCGCTGGTGGTGGCCTGCACCCAGGAAGCCCGCCTGTTTTCCGAATTGGCCGACCAGACCCAGGCCGCCGTGCCGATCCGCTTTGTCAATATCCGGGAAACCGGGGGTTGGAGCAAAGAGGCCGCCCAAGCCACGCCCAAGATGGCGGCGCTGCTGGCAGCCGCCCGGCTGCCCGAAGCTGAGCCCGTCCCCACGGTTACCTACAAGAGTGCCGGACGTGTGCTGATCATCGGCCCTTTGGGTGCGGCGAACCGTGCGGCTGATTTGCTGTCAGACACGCTGGAAGTTACTTTGTTCAGCCAGGGCGGCGCAGACAACGCGTTGTCGCAGGACAGGCGTTACCCGGTGCTCAGTGGCCAGATTCAAAGCCTGACCGGTTGGCTGGGCAGTTTCGAGCTCAGCTGGTCCAAGGACAACCCGATCGATCTGGACCTCTGTACCCGCTGTAACGCCTGTGTGGCGGCTTGTCCCGAATCGGCCATTGGACTGGATTACCAAGTTGACTCCTCGCTTTGCAAGTCGCACCGTGACTGCGTCAAGGCGTGTGGCGTGGCCGGCGCGATTGATTTCACCCGCCAGCCGGTTCAGGAGAGTGAAAGCTTTGACCTGGTGCTGGATTTGCGCAGCTCGCCAGCCTTTAGCCAGCACGCCAAGCCGCAAGGCTATTTTCATGTTGGGTCGGGCCCCAATGGGCCTGATGCCCGCACCCTGATCGATTTGCGCGCGCTGGTGGGGGAGTTTGAAAAACCAAAATTCTTTGTCTACAAGCAAAAGCTTTGTGCCCACAGCCGCAATGAAAAAACTGGTTGCAGCGCCTGCATCGATGTGTGCTCGGCTTCGGCCATCAGTTCCGAGCGGGATCGCCAGCAGATCAAGGTCAATCCCAATTTGTGCGTGGGTTGCGGCGCCTGCACCACGGCCTGCCCCAGTGGCGCGCTGACCTTTGCCTATCCGCGCGCAGCCGAGCAGGGAACCCGACTTAAGACCCTACTCTCAACCTATGCAAAGGCTGGCGGCAAGGATGCCGCTTTGCTCTTGCACAGCCAGCAGCAGGGCGCCCAACTCATCAGTGATCTCGGGCGGGCAACCCGTCTTGATCCCGATCGGTCCGGCCTGCCCGCGCGCGTGCTGCCACTGGCGCTTTGGCATACCGCATCCATGGGCATTGAGTTGTGGCTCAGTGCCATCGCCTATGGGGCCAGCCAGGTCTGGGTGCTCATGACCGATGAGGAGGCACCTCAGTACCGTGAGGCCCTGCTGTCCCAGATGGCGGTGGCACAGGCCCTGCTGAACGCCTTGGGCTACACCGGCGAGCATCTGCGCATCATCACGGCGCGTGATGCCCGCGATCTGACCGATTTTGATCAAGCTTTGCAGGCTGCTCCAGCGCGCGGCGTGGCGCAGCCAGCCAGCTTTGCAGTCCAGGCCGACAAGCGCGCTACCCTGGAGTTGGTGCTGGACCACCTGATCGCGCAAGCGCCCACTGCGCCAACAGCCTCCGCCATTGATCTGCCGGCAGCCTCACCTTTGGGTGGCCTGGCCATCGACAAGGACGCCTGTACCCTGTGTCTGAGTTGTGTCAATGCCTGCCCGGCAGGCGCCTTGCAGGACAACCCGCAAGCGCCGCAACTGCGCTTCATAGAAAAGAACTGCGTGCAATGCGGCCTGTGCGTCAAGACCTGCCCTGAAAAAGCCCTATCCCTGGCCCCCCGGTTGTTGCTGAGCCCGCAGCGGCGAGAGGCTGCGGTCCTCAACGAAATGCAACCCTATGCCTGCATTCGCTGTGGCAAGCCCTTTGGGACCTTGAAAGCGATTGAAGCCATGTTGGGCCGGTTGGCCGGGCACGCCATGTTCCAGGGTGAAGCCCTCGAACGACTCAAAATGTGCGGGGATTGCCGGGTGATCGACATTTACTCCAACACCAAAGAGAGCCGCATCACCGACCTGTAAGGTGGTCCATACAAGGCAAGAGAACGTCATGAACGACAAAGCTGATTCGAACCCCCCTGAGTTGAGTGCTTTGCAGGGCAGCTCGCTGGATGAGGAAACTGCGCGCGCAGAAATATACGGCCTGCTCACCGCCCTTTACTACGCGCCGCCTGCCCCGGAACTGCTAGCCCAGCTGCGGGTTGCCGTTACCCAGGCACCTGCTGAGGGTGGTTTTCTGGAGGAGCCTTGGGGTGCTGTGGTGGCTGCGGCCCGCAACAACACTGACAGCAACATTGCGCAGGAGTACTCGGCCCTGTTTGGCGGGGTAGGCAAGCCCGAAGTCTATTTGTTTGGCTCTCATTACATCAGCGGTTTTCTGAATGAAAAACCCTTGGCGCAATTGCGCTCCGATCTGGCTGGCTATGGGCTGAGTCGGGATGAGACCATGCCCGAGACGGAAGACCATATCGCTTATCTGTGCGAGGTGATGCGCTACCTGATTGCCGGTGAGGATGTCGCGGTGGCCAACCTGACCCATCAGCGCGAATTTTTTGCACGTCATCTGCAGCCCTGGTTATCCCAGATGTGCGATGCCATCGCCTCCCATCCCAAGGCAGCCTTCTACGCCGCGCTGGCCGAATTCACCCGTGCTTTTGCTTCAATCGAGGCCCAGGGCTTCGATATGCTGGATTAAATGATAGATCTAAGGGATAACCCTGATCTATGAACGCCTGATCATATGAATAATGCAGGAATAACTTATGACTAAATAGGATTTGCTTGTTGCGTGGGGAAAAAATCCCGCAACAACCTCGTTCGCTAGATTCGAATTTTTCCAAGGCTTTTCATTTTTTTGGGGACCACCATGAGTGATAAAGAAAATTCCACCAAACGCCGCAGCATCCTTGCTGCATTTGGCCTGACCGGCGCGGCCGCGGCAACTCTGTCCGTTCTCCCTGGCAAACAGGCTGCAGTAGAGGCTGCCGGTGCTGACCAGGTCAAGCCCAAGCCCGAGCGGGGCGGTGGCTACGCGCTGACTGAGCACGTCAAGCGCTATTTCGAAACCACCCGCATTTAACGTTGCAGCCCTGGAGGTTTTTATGTTGTTGACCAAGAAGTTGGATTCCGCAGTCAAGTCTGTGGCTGCCCGTTCCCCCTTTGTACATAGCCTGTCGCGAGGCCTTTCTCAAGCCCTGCCCACCATGGACCGTCGCGCATTTTTGCGCCGCTCCGGTCTGGGGGTGGGTGTTGGCCTGGCTGCATCCCAGCTGACGCTGGTGAAAAAGTCTCACGCCGCCGGCGGTGTCGCCATCGGTGACGGCAAGATTGAGGTCAAGCGCACGGTTTGCACCCACTGCTCGGTGGGTTGTGCCATTGATGCCGTCGTTGAAAACGGGGTCTGGGTACGTCAGGAACCGGTGTTTGATTCCCCCATCAACCTGGGCGCGCACTGCGCCAAGGGCGCTTCGATCCGTGAGCACGGCCATGGCGAGTTCCGCCTGCGTTACCCGATGAAACTGGTCAACGGCAAATATGAGCGCATCAGCTGGGACACCGCGCTAAATGAAATCGTTGCCAAGATGCAGGAACTGCGCAAGGCCAGCGGCCCTGACAGTGTTTATATTGTTGGTTCTTCCAAGCACAGCAACGAGCAGGCCTATCTGATGCGCAAGTTCGTCAGCTTGTGGGGCTCCAACAACTGCGACCACCAGGCCCGGATCTGCCACTCCACCACCGTGGCCGGTGTGGCCAACACCTGGGGCTATGGCGCGATGACCAACTCGTACAACGACATGCAGAACAGCAAGGTCGCCCTGTACATCGGCTCCAACGCCGCCGAGGCTCACCCGGTCAGCCTGCTGCACATGCTGCACTCCAAGGAGAACGGCTGCAAGATGATCGTGGTCGATCCGCGCTTCACCCGTACCGCGGCCAAGGCTGACGAGTTCGTCCGGATTCGCTCCGGCACCGACATCCCCTTCCTCTTCGGCTTGCTGCACCACATCTTCAAGAATGGCTGGGAAGACAAGAAGTACATCAACGACCGTGTCTTTGGCATGGAAGATGTCAAGAAAGAGATCCTGGCCAAGTGGACACCGGCGGCTGTTGAAGAGGCCTGCGGCGTCAAGGAAGACCAGATGTACAAAGTGGCCAAGATGATGGCCGACAGCCGTCCCGGCACCATTGTCTGGTGTATGGGTCAGACCCAGCACACCATCGGCAATGCCATGGTGCGTGCCTCCTGCATCTTGCAGCTGGCTCTGGGCAATGTGGGTGTATCCGGCGGCGGCGCAAACATCTTCCGCGGTCACGACAACGTGCAGGGTGCCACTGACGTGGGCCCCAACCCGGACTCGCTGCCGGGCTACTACGGCGTGGCCGAAGGCTCCTGGAAACACTTTGCCAAGGTCTGGGGTGTTGATTTCGAGTGGATCAAGGGCCGTTTTGCGGCGCCTGCCATGATGGGCAAGCCGGGCATCACGGTGTCACGCTGGATTGACGGCGTGCTTGAGAAAAACGAGTTCATTGATCAGGATGCCAACCTGCGTGGCGTCTTCTTCTGGGGCCATGCGCCCAACTCCCAGACCCGTGGTCTGGACATGAAGCGCGCCATGGACAAGCTGGACTTGCTGGTGGTGGTGGATCCCTATCCGTCAGCCACTGCGGCCATGGCCGCCATGCCGGGCAAGCCCGAGGACCTCAACCCCAACCGGGCGGTTTATCTGTTGCCAGCGGCCACCCAGTTCGAGACCAGCGGTTCCTGTACCGCCTCCAACCGCTCTATCCAGTGGCGCGAGAAGGTGATCGAGCCCCTGTGGGAGAGCCGCAGCGATCACATGATCATGTACCAGATGGCCGACAAGCTGGGTTTTGGCAAGGAATTGACCAAGAACTACAAGATGCAGAAGGTCAAGGGTATGGATGAGCCCATCCCCGAGGACATCCTGCGCGAGATCAACGCCGGTGTCTGGACCATTGGCTACACCGGTCAGAGCCCGGAGCGTCTCAAGGCTCACATGCGCAACATGAACGCCTTCGATGTCAAGTCGCTCAAGTGCAAGGGCAAGGTGGTTGACAAGGAAACCGGCTACGACATGTCGGGTGACTACTTCGGTCTGCCCTGGCCCTGTTTTGGCACTGCGGCCATCAAGCACCCGGGCTCACCCAACCTGTACCAGACCGACCGCCATGTGATGGACGGCGGTGGCAACTTCCGCGCCAACTTTGGTGTTGAGCGTGACGGCAAGAGCCTGTTGGCCGAAGACGGCTCCCATTCCCTGGGCGCTGACATCACCACCGGCTATCCTGAGTTTGACCATGTCCTGCTTAAGAAGCTGGGCTGGTGGGATGACCTCACCGATGCCGAGAAGGCAGCTGCCGAAGGCAAAAACTGGAAAACCGACCTTTCTGGCGGTATCCAGCGTGTGGTCATGAAACACGGCTGCCACCCCTTCGGCAATGCCAAGGCCCGTGCCGTGGTCTGGAACTTCCCAGACGCCATCCCGCAGCACCGCGAGCCTGTCTATGGCACCCGTCCGGACCTGATCGCCAAGTACCCATCGCACGACGACCAGAAAAACCGCTGGCGCCTGCCAATTCTCTACAAGTCCTTGCAGACCAAGAACGTGCAGGACAAGATGCATGAGAAATTCCCGCTCATCATGACTTCTGGCCGACTGGTCGAGTACGAAGGGGGTGGCGAGGAAACCCGTGCCAACCCCTGGCTGGCCGAACTGCAGCAGGAAGCCTATGTCGAGATCAACCCGGCAGCTGCCAACGCCCGTGGCATCCGAAACGGCGATCGTGTCTGGATGAGCACGCCCACCGGTGCCCGCCTGAATGTGCAGGCCCTGGTCACCGAGCGCGTAGCGCCCGACACCGTCTGGATGCCGTTTCACTTCTCTGGCCGCTGGCAGGGAGCTGACATGCTGGCCTACTATCCCAAGGGAGCAGCGCCCATTGTGCGCGGCGAGGCGGTCAACACGGCAACTACCTATGGTTACGACATCGTGACCATGATGCAGGAAACCAAGACCACGATCTGCAACATCGAGAAGGCCTAAGGAGAAACGCAAATGGCACGCATGAAATTTATTTGTGACGCTGAGCGCTGTATCGAGTGCAACGGTTGCGTTACCGCCTGTAAAAACGAGCACGAAGTTCCATGGGGCGTGAACCGCCGTCGCGTGGTCACCCTTAACGACGGCATCCCCGGTGAGAAATCCATCTCGGTGGCCTGCATGCATTGCAGTGATGCACCCTGCATGGCGGTCTGTCCGGTGAACTGCTTCTACCGCACCGACGAGGGTGTGGTGCTCCATGACAAGGACGTCTGCATTGGCTGCGGCTACTGCTCCTACGCCTGCCCCTTTGGTGCCCCCCAGTTTCCTGCTGCCGGCACCTTCGGTGTACGCGGCAAGATGGACAAGTGCACCTTCTGCGCCGGTGGCCCGGAAACCAACGGCAGCCAGGCCGAATTCGAGAAATATGGCCGCAACCGCTTGGCCGAAGGCAAGCTGCCGGCCTGTGCCGAAATGTGCTCCACCAAGGCCTTGCTGGCCGGTGACGGCGACATGGTGGCCGACATCTTCCGCACCCGCGTGCTCAAGCGTGGCAAGGGCGCCGAAGTCTGGGGCTGGGGCACGGCTTATGGCTCGCGTCAGGCTGGCCAACCTGGTGCCAAGGCACCTGAAGGAGCCAAGTCATGAACCGTTTGATGACCATTGCTGCCTCCATCTGCCTGTTGGCTGCCTGCGGCGAAAAACCCCAGACCGCCACGGGCGCTCGCTCGGACGCGCCCGCCTACACCGGCACTGGCAAGGCGTTTGCCGAGAAAAACTGGAAGCAGGGCGACAAGGCCAGCTGGGAGTCACAACTCAAGGCACGGGGTGCCAATAGCCAGAACGAGTACCAAAGAACCAATTGAAAGCGGTAGCCCAATGAAAAAAGCACTCGCTGCGGTAGTTCTGTTCGCGCTGGGCTGTCTTCAGCCCGCGTTGGCACAGGACAAACCGGCCAATGCCACAGGTGGTATCCAGGGCCAGAATATTTTTGAGGTGAAGCCAGACGCCAGCGCTGACAAGGGCTACGACCAGCAGACCAATGCTGAGCGGGCTAAGGTTCAACCTGGCAACAATGCGCCCATGTGGCGCAATGTGGGTGATGGCCTCTCCGGCTACACCAGTCTGCCCAAGTCGCAGGCCCCGGAGGCTGGCAACCTGGTGCAACCTATTGTTCAGTACCCAGGATCGCTCAACACGACTGCCGGTGAAGCCTGGCGCCAGGTGCGCAACAACTGGATCATTCCTTACGGTGGGGCTTTGTTGCTGATCATCGCCGGCGCAATCGCGCTGTTCTATTTCAGCAAGGGCACGATCGGCCTGCATGGCCAGGAGACCGGCCGCAAGATTGAGCGTTTTACTCCCTTTGAGCGCTCTGCCCACTGGGCCAACGCGATTGCCTTCGTCATCCTGGCTGTATCTGGCTTGGTCATGGCTTTTGGCAAGTACTTCTTGTTGCCCGTCATTGGCAGCTCGCTGTTTGGCTGGCTGACCTACCTGCTCAAAAACATGCACAACTTTGCCGGCCCGGTATTTGCCGTCTCGCTGGTCATCGTCATCGTCACCTTTGTGCGCGACAACTTGCCCAGCAAAGGCGACTTGACCTGGCTGCTCAAAGGGGGAGGTCTGCTGTCTGGCAAGGAAGTGCCTTCACACCGCTTCAATGCGGGCGAGAAAGTGGTGTTCTGGTTTGGCGTTTTTGCGCTGGGTCTGATTGTGGTGGCTTCCGGCCTCGTGCTGGACAAGCTGATCCCCAGCCTGATGTATGACCGTGGCACCATGCAGATTGCTCATATGGTGCATGCCGTGTCTACCGTCCTGATGATGGTCCTGTTTCTGGGGCATATCTACATCGGCACCCTCGGCATGGATGGTGCCTACAACGCCATGCGAACCGGTTATGTGGATGAAACCTGGGCCAAGGAGCATCACGAACTTTGGTACGACGACGTTAAGGCTGGCAAGATTCCAACGCAGCGAAGCAACAGCCCCTCACCAGTGGCTGCCCCTGCGGCCAAGGCTTAACTAGCGAAAGACAACAAGCATGAAATCCATTACTTTACTGATAGCAACCTCTTTATTAGCCCTGTCTGCACAAGCCAAGTTGCCGCCTCCCAGCGATGACGCCAAAGCCAAGGCGGCTGAAGCTGCTGCCAAGGCTGCTCATGGTGCCAAGGTCGAGGGCTACAAGTTGTGTTTGTCGCAGGACAAAGCGGCGGCGCATTACCGTAAGACCAACAAGAATGCTGCCAAGCCGTCAGGAACCCCTGCGGCTTGTGCCAACCCGGGCCCCTTTGTTGCGGCCGCCTCTGCGCCTGCTCCCGCTCCTGCTGCACCTAAAAAATAAGCCAACACCACCTGATGGTGTAAGGTCACAGGCCGAGGCGGCTGCGTCTCGGCCTTTTTTACGATAGCCTCTGTCCATGTCTGAAGTTTTGTTGCCACGCCTGTCCAATGCCAGCGCGCCACTGACCCGCGAGGTGTTGGCCGTCAATGAGTTTGGCGAAGCCACTTCAGTATCGATTCCATGTGAGCGCCCACTCACTGTTTACGTTGACAAGCGCGAGTTGGTCACCCTGATGACGCTAGGAGCCTGCCCAGAGCTGCTGGTGTTGGGTTTCCTGCGCAACCAGCGGCTGGTGCGCTCGGTCGAGGATGTGGAGTCCATCGACGTTGATTGGGAGGTGGGTGCGGCGGCTGTCAAGACTCGCCATGGCATTGACGATATCGAGGCGCGCACCGCCAAGCGGGTGGTCACCACCGGCTGCGGCCAGGGCAGCGTGTTTGGCGATTTGATGGAAGAAATTGATCAGATCGGTCTGCCACCCGCACAGCTGACCCAGGCCCAGGTGTACGACATCGTTAACGCCATCCGCCTGCAGGAGAGCACCTACAAATCTGCCGGTTCGGTGCACGGCTGTGCGCTGTTTCGGCGTGAGCAGATGCTGATCTTTGTGGAAGATGTGGGCCGCCACAACGCGGTGGACACCATTGCCGGCTGGATGTGGCTGCAGCAGGAGTCCAACCCCGAGGGGGGGCTTCAGCCCATGGCCAGCACCGACAAGGTGTTCTACACCACTGGCCGGCTGACCAGTGAAATGGTCATCAAATCTGCGCAAATGGGCGTGCCCTTTGCCATTTCGCGCAGCGGCATCACCCAGATGGGCCACCAGGTAGCCGCCCAGGTCGGTTTGTGCACCATTGGCCGCGCCACCAACCGGCACTTTCTCTGCTACAGCAGCCCCGAGCGGCTGATCATGCAGCCTGAGCTGGCCGCCAGCCGCATGCGCGTGGTGGCCTGATTTGCTCTGGGCGGCGGCCCATGCCCTTCAGAACCGGCGCCAGCCTACCCCCCGTCAGAACCGCCGCCAGTTCCTCCACCAGCGCACACCTTTGCCGGACCACACCGGCCACCTGCCAAACCCTCTGTGGGCCGGTCCTTGAAATGGGGCCCAGCAATGTTACAATCCTAGGCTTTGCTGGCAAAACCCCGCTGTGCCTGATCAGTTTTTAGCGGGGATCCTCGCGTAGCCGAGGTCTTGGGCCCGATCTTCCCTAGACCCACCGGACGCACATTATGGAAACCATGAACGAATGACAACCATCCGTGTAAAAGAGAACGAGCCGTTTGACGTGGCGCTGCGCCGCTTCAAACGCACCATTGAAAAGCTGGGTCTGCTGACCGATCTGCGTGCCCGCGAGTTCTACGAGAAGCCCACCGCCGAGCGCAAGCGCAAGAAGGCCGCCGCCGTCAAGCGCAACTACAAGCGCATTCGCTCCATGCAGTTGCCCAAGAAACTGTATTGAGCCCAGGCGCCGTTACGGCAAGCCACAAGCCCGCTGGAGGACGCTCAAGCGGGCTTTTTAATTGACAGAACTGGAGAACCCACCATGTCCCTCAAGGAAACCATCACCGAAGACATGAAGACGGCCATGCGCGCCAAGGACACCGAGCGCCTGGGCACCATCCGCCTGCTGCTGGCAGCGATCAAGCAGAAAGAGGTGGACGAGCGCATCACCCTGGACGATGTGGCTGTGGTGGCGGTGGTCGACAAACTGATCAAGCAACGCAAGGATTCTGTGGCCGCGTTTGAACAGGCCGCCCGCCAGGACCTGGCCGACAAGGAAGCTGCCGAAATCAAGATCTTGCAGGTCTATCTGCCCCAGCGTTTGAGCGCCGAAGAGGTGGCTGCCGAGGTCAAGACCATTGTGAGCGAGCTCGGCGCCAAAGGCCCGGGCGATATGGGCAAGGTTATGGGTGCGGTCAAGACCCGCCTGGCCGGCAAGGCCGACATGGGCCAGGTCTCCGCCGCCGTCAAGGCCGCGCTAGCGGGTTGAGTTCAGACAGTTCAAGGACGACTGCCATAACCCAACAAAAAAGGCCACCGCTAAGTGGCCTTTATATCGGTAGCCTTTTTACATCGGCGAACTAGAAGCTGCTTACTTGTTCTTGTCAAAGCTCAGCAGTTCAGCGCCGTCGCCACCAAACGACAGCAGGCCGCTTTGGGTGTAGATGCCCAGCTTGCCACGGGTGTCAGTGATGTCCAGGTTGCGCATGGTCAGCTGGCCGATGCGGTCCAGCGGGCTGAACGGCGCGTCTTCCACCTTTTCCATGCTCAGCCGCTCGGGCGCGTAGGTAAGGTTGGGGCTCTCGGTGTTCAAGAGGCTGTAGTCGTTGCCACGGCGCAGCTCCAGCGTGACTTCACCAGTGATGGCTGCAGCCACCCAGCGTTGGGCGGTTTCGCGCAGCATGATGGCCTGCGGGTCAAACCAGCGGCCCTGGTAGAGCAGGCGGCCCAGCTTCAGGCCGTTCACGCGGTACTGCTCGATGGTGTCTTCGTTGTGGATGCCGGTGACCAGACGCTCGTAGGCGATGTACAGCAGGGCCAGACCGGGGGCTTCGTAAATGCCGCGGCTCTTGGCCTCGATGATGCGGTTCTCGATCTGGTCGCTCATGCCCAGGCCGTGGCGGCCACCGATTTCGTTGGCCTTCAGAATCAAAGCCACCGGGTCGTTGAAGGTCTGGCCGTTCAGCGCCACCGGCACGCCTTCCTCAAAGCGCACGGTCACTTCTTCGGCTTTCACGGCGCAATCCTCGCGCCAGAAGGGCACGCCCATGATCGGGTTGACGATGCGAATGCCGCTGGAGAGGTGCTCCAGGTCTTTGGCTTCGTGGGTGGCGCCCAACATGTTGCTGTCGGTGCTGTAGGCCTTCTCCACGCTCATCTTGTAGTCAAAGCCGTTGGCGATGAGGAATTCGCTCATCTCCTTGCGGCCGCCCAGCTCGTCGATGAACTGCTGGTCCAGCCAAGGCTTGTAGATTTTGAGCGCCGGGTTGGTCAGCAGGCCATAGCGGTAGAAGCGCTCGATGTCATTGCCCTTGAAGGTGGAGCCATCGCCCCAGATGTTGACATCGTCTTCCTTCATGGCCGCCACCAGCATGGTGCCGGTGACCGCGCGGCCCAGCGGCGTGGTGTTGAAGTAAGTGATGCCGGCGGTGCTGATGTGAAACGCGCCGGCCTGCAGCGCGGCAATGCCTTCTTGCGCCAGTTGGCGGCGGCAGTCGATCAGTCGGGCCACCTTGGCGCCATAGGCCAGTGCCTTTTTCGGGATAGCGTCGTAGTCGCTTTCGTCGGGCTGGCCCAGGTTGGCGGTGTAGGCGTAGGGCTCGGCGCCTTTTTTCTTCATCCACAGCAGCGCAGCGGAAGTGTCCAGGCCGCCCGAGAAGGCGATGCCGACCTTCTGGCCGACGGGCAGGTTTTGCAAAATGGTGGCCATAGAGATATCCAGTAATGTTTTCGAAAGCGTCGCGAGGCGTCGTCAGGCGAGGCGCGGTGGGCGACAAGACATCACGATGCCGCGGCAGCTTCAGCCGAAGTGGCAGATGTAGTGGTAGGGCTCGGTCACGCGGATCTCAAACGACGAGTTGCCCGGCACATTGAAGCGCTCACCCGCGCTGGACTTGACCCAGGCCTCGCTGCCCCTGAGCTTGTATTCGCAGGATCCCGCCACGCATTCCATGATCTCGGGCGCACCGGTGTTGAAGGTCAGGGTGGCGGGCAGCACCACGCCCACCGATTTCTTGGTGCCATCGGCCAGGGTGATGCTGTGGCTGACACATTTGCCATCGAAATAGACATTGGCCCTGGTGCTGACAGTCACACTGATGAATTGTTCGGTCATGGTAAGAATGCTTGTGCTGGGTGAATTGAGCCAGTGATTTTAAGCCAGAGCACCCCTTGGGCGGCCGGGGGAGGGCTGTTTCACAGCTCAGGCGCCTGGCTTGTGGGCCAGATCTTGCCAGCTGTGCACTGGCCAGTCGGAGCGTGCCTGAAAGCTGTGACCGCCATACACCACGCTGCCGCCATCCAGATGCTGCCCGTGGTGGAGGGCAAAGGTCTTGAGGCCCTTGAAGTAATCGGTGTTGACGGTGGCGCCAGCCTTGATTTCCATGGCATACACCCGGCTGCCCACGGGCAGCAGCAGGTCCACCTCGTTGCCTTCTGAGTCTCGGTAAAAATAGATTTCGCCGCTTTCACCGGCATTGAGCCGGTCTTTCAGCGCCTCCATGAGGATGAAGTTCTCAAAGAGGGCGCCCCACAGGGGGTCGCGCTGGACCTGCTCGCGGGTGCGCAGACCCAGCAGCCAACTGGCCAGACCCGTATCGTAGAAATACAACTTGGGGGCCTTGATCAGGCGCTTGCTGGTATTGACGAACCAGGGG
>JAFMFB010000075.1 GCA_017856435.1 Burkholderiaceae bacterium | reverse complement strand
GCAAACTGATTTTTGGGACCACCTTCGGCTATATGGAGCCGATGCTCAAGGTCGCAGCCGACTTCAAGGACGCCCGGTTTGAACACGCCACCGGCTACAAGACCGCAGCGAATATGCGCACCTATGACAGCCGCACTTACGAAGGTGCCTACATGGCGGGGGTGATAGCCGGCAAGATGACCAAAAGCAACACGCTGGGTGTGGTGGGATCGATCCCCATCCCGGAGGTGATCCGCAATATCAACAGCTTCACCTTGGGAGCGCAGTCCGTCAACCCCAAGGTCAAGACCCGGGTGGTCTGGGTGGGTGAATGGTTCAATCCGCCCAAGGAAACCGAGGCCGCCACTGCCCTGATCAACGGAGGTGCTGATGTGCTGATGCAGAACACCGACTCTTCAGCGGTGCTGCAGACCGCCGAAAAACTGGGCAAGCGGGCTTTCGGCTGGGATAGTGACATGACCGCTTATGGCCCGAAGGCTCATCTGGGCTCGGCCATCATCAACTGGGCGCCTTATTACATCAAGGCCACCCGTGACGCCCTGGAGGGCAAGTGGGCCACTGGCCAAGCCTGGTGGGGCGTGAAAGAGGGTGCCATCGACATGGTTTCGATTGCCGCTGACGTTCCTGATGAAAGCAAAAAACGCATCGACGAGATCAAGGCTGGCCTCAAGGATGGAAGCTTTGTGATTTGGAAGGGCCCTTTGGCTGGCCAGGATGGCAAGGACGTACTGAAAAAGGACGAAGTTGCTGATGACAAATTCCTGGGAGGCATCAATTTCTACGTCAAGGGCGTTGAAGGCAAGATCCCTGGCGGGAAATAAGCTCACAGCAGCAGGCGTTGTCTCCTGCTGCTTTTGATTGGTTCAACCCATGCGGGCGAGCAGGGTCTCGACATCCTTCATCATGGAAGCGATGTCTGACCTTTGCTCATGATCCGGACTGAGCCGCTGCTCAAGTTCCTGCGCCATGAAACAAACCGTCATGCGCAAATAGGTGCTGTCCAACGCCTTGCGCACCGCCGAGAATTGCTGCCCAATCTTGAGGCAGCTCTCGCCCGATTCCACCATGCGCTGGATACCGCGTAACTGGCCCTCGGCACGGCGAAGTCGGTTCAAGACATCAACCCGTGCTTCACTATCGATCAGCGCCGTAGGATCGCAGCTAGTCGAGGCTGAATCAGCACGGTCGTGGTCTAAACTCATATAAACATCCGCCTTAACGGCTGCACGATGCACTATTTTCTGGCACGCCCATCTTCTTCAAAAGAATCGAGGGGGGACAGAAATTGGTGAGCCCTGACTGAAACAGGTTCAAGCCGACAAAGGCGGTGAACGCCAGAAACCAGTGGCTGACGAAGATCGGGCTGGCCTCAACGCCAAGTGCCAGTGAGAGCAGGACAAAAAAACCGGCCATGCTGCGGATGATGCGCTCAATCGTCATGGAAAACTCCTTTTTTAAAAGCTGTCAATTGCCTGAAACTGGGATTTGCGAAGCAGCTTCATGATACCCCCTATAGTATAACGAATAGTACAAAACCGGGATGACGACCAGGGTCAGCAGGGTGGAGACCAGAATGCCGAAAATCAGCGAAATAGCCAGGCCATTGAAGATCGGGTCATCCAGAATAAAGAAGGCGCCGATCATGGCCGCCAGGCCGGTCAGGGCAATCGGTTGGGCCCGAACGGCAGCCGACTGAATCACCGCATCCTTGAATTTCATGCCCTGGCTGACTTGCAGCTCAATGAAATCCACCAGCAGGATCGAGTTGCGCACAATGATCCCGGCCAGAGCAATCATGCCGATCATGGATGTGGCGGTGAACTGCGAACCCAGCAAGGCATGGCCGGGCATCACCCCAATGATGGTCAGGGGAATGGGCGCCATGATGACCAAAGGCGTGCTATAGGAGCGAAACTGCCCGACCACCAACAGGTAAATTAGCACCAGGCCCACGGCATAGGCTGCGCCCATGTCGCGGAAAGTTTCGTAGGTAATTTGCCACTCGCCGTCCCACTTGATGGCGTATTGCCGCCAGGTATCACTTGGCTGTTTGATCCAGTACTCCCCCAATTCACCTGTGTCCGACAGACTGGCCTCTTTGAGCTGCGGGCGGATGGCAAACAGCCCATAGAGTGGCGAGTCGAGTTTGCCCGCCATGTCCCCAAACACATAGCTGACGTTGGCAAGGTCCTTGGTAAACAAGGGCTTGTCAATGACACCACGCTCAATGCGCACCAGTTCGGACAAGGGAACTAGGCGGCCGTTGGCCGCCCGCATGGGCAGCGCCAGCAACCGGTCCATGCCAACCTGTGACTCGCGCGGCAACTGCAGTCGGACCGGCACCGGGTACTTGGACTGGCCATCGTGCAGGTAGGCGGCGTCAGCGCCCGACAGCGCGGCGGCCACGGTTTGAGCGATCGCGCTGACCGGTATGCCCAATGATTCAGCTTGCTGACGACGCACCCGCAGGAACACCCGCGGGGCATCCTCCTTGAGCGAGGTGTCGATGCCGACGATGTCCTCTGTACGGCCGAACGCCTTGGCAATACGACCGGCCAATTGTTGGCGGCCAGCCTCATCAGGCCCATAGACCTCAGCCACCAGCGGGCTCATCACGGGCGGGCCGGGTGGCACCTCCACCAGCTTGACGCGGCCGCCATGCCTGGCACCAATCTTTTCAAGTCCAGGCCGCAGGCGCTGGGCAATCGTATGGCTCTTGTCGCTGCGATGCTTTTTGTCCACCAGATTGACCTGCAAATCGCCTTGCTCGCTCTCAGCGCGCAAGTAATACTGACGCACCAGACCGTTGAAAGTGATGGGCGAAGCGGTACCGGCGTAGCCCTGCAGGTCCTGCACTTCGGGCTGCTGGGCCAGATAGGCACCCAATTCATGCAGGGTGGCTGCCGTTTCCTCCAGGGGCGTGCCCGCTGGCATTTCCACCAGCACCTGAAACTCGCTTTTGTTGTCAAAGGGCAGCATCTTGAGCACTACACCCACCATCGATGTGGGTACCAGTGTCAGTGCGACCGAAACCAAGAGCGCCGCAAAAATGCTGGCCAGCAGCAACCAGCGCTTGCCGGCACTTTCAAGCAGGGGCCCCAGGATGCGGGTAAAAAAGACTTGAAGCTTGGCGCCGATGCCGCCGCTGTGTTGCGCATGCCCACCCTGGTCATGACCATGGGACTTCATCAGCTTGAGCGCCAGCCAGGGGGTGACCGTGAACGCAATCGCCAGAGAGATCGCCATACCCAGACTGGAGTTGATGGGAATCGGGCTCATGTAAGGGCCCATCAGTCCCGAAACAAATGCCATCGGCAGCAGGGCGGCAATCACCGTCATCGTCGCGAGGATGGTGGGTCCCCCGACCTCATCGACCGCCCGCGGAATGATCTCCCGCAGCGTCGCACCGGGTGTCAGCTGCTGATGGCGGTGAATGTTTTCCACCACCACAATGGCGTCATCCACCAAAATACCAATGGAAAAAATCAGCGCAAACAGAGACACCCGGTTCAGGGTGAAGCCCCAGGCCCAGGAAGCAAACAAGGTGGCCATCAGGGTAAGAATCACAGCGGCCCCCACGATCACGGCCTCACGCCGGCCCAGCGCCAGCCCCACCAGCAAAATCACCGATCCGGTTGCAAAGGCCAGTTTCTGGATCAGCTTGTTGGCTTTTTCGGCAGCGGTCTCGCCGTAGTTGCGTGTGACAGAGGCCTCGATATTGCCCGGAATCACCGTATTGCGCAGGGACTGGACCCGCTCATAGGCAGCCCGCGCTACATCCACTGCGTTTTCGCCCGGTTTCTTGGTCACGGTCAGGGTCAGGGCAGGAAAGACCTGTCCGGCCAGCGCGGGTTGACCGGCTTTGGCTTCAGCCGCTTGGTCCGACGCAGCGCCTGGCGTGAACCAGACATAACGCTGTGGCAGCATGGCACCTGCCTCGATACGGGCCACCTCACGCAGATACACCGGAGCGCCGTTATTCACCCCCACCACAATATCGCCCACCTCTTGTGCCGAGCGAAGAAATTCGCCCGCCTCGACCGTGACCATCTGCGGTGTCTTTTGAGCTGGCTCCAGTACCGCTCCCCCAGGCATACCGAAATTGGCTGCGCCAAGTGTGCGTTTCAGGCTGAGCACATCAATGCCGCGCTCGCGCAAACGGGTTGGCTCCAGCCAGACATGAACCGCCTGGCCTGGCCCGCCGATTGACTGCACCTCACGGGTGCCGGCCACTCGCTTGAGCTCATTTTCCAGTGCATTAGCGACCCGCTCGATCTCATGCGCCGGGGCGGCCTCTTTGCTCCACAAGGTCACGGCCAGCACCGGCACATCGTCAATGCCCTTGGGTCGAACAATGGGCGTCAGAGTGCCCAGATCACGTGGCAGCCAATCCTGATTGGCGTTGAGCACGTCATAAACGCGCACCAGCGCCTCGGTGCGTGGCACGCCCACCTTGAATTGCACCGTCAGTACCGCCAGTCCGGGTCGGGCCACCGAGTAAGTGTGTTCAATACCGGCAATCTGGCTCAGGGCCGCCTCGGCCGGTTTGGCCACCATGTTCTGAACGTCTGCGCTGCTCGCTCCGGGAAAGGGGATCAGCACATTGGCCATGGTGACGTTGATCTGTGGCTCTTCTTCGCGGGGAGTCACCAGAACGGCAAAAAGCCCCAGCAAGAGCGCGACCAGTGCCAGCAGCGGGGTGATCGCATTGTCCTGAAAAGCTGCCGCGATGCGTCCGGAAACGCCCATGCGCTCGAAGTCTTGATTTGAATAGCTCATCAGCGCCTCACTTTGCGCCAGTGGCTGGCTGTGCGACTGGTTGAGCCCCGGCCAGCCCCGCTCTCACAGGGTCCAGCGCCACGCTGTCACCAGCATTGATTCCTGCCATGATTTCCACCCCTTGGGCACCGTGATCAGCGCCCAGTCGTACTGCCCGCAAAACAAAGCCCTGGCCTTGCACCACATAGACTGCGGTCAGCTCGCCTCGCCTGAGCAGGGCTGTAGCGGGAACTACCATCCGCTCAGCTTGTCCGCCCACAAAGCGAACCCGCACCTGCTCACCTGGCAGTAGCGCCTGCGAGACCTTGGGCGCCAGGTCCAGTCGCCATTCGATGGTTTGTGACACCGGGTCAGCTGACGGCATGGTGCTGCGCGCGCTCGGGCTGACCCATTCACCGCCAACCAGAATCTGTACTTGAGATGACTGGCTGGTGGCTATAGCCCGGGAGGCGGGCACCTGCACCACCGCGCGCAGCGGCTGCGGCGCATACACCGTCACCAATGGCTTGCCTGGCAGGGCCAGGTCTCCAGCCTCCACATGGGTCTGGAGCACCCAGCCCTCGTAAGGTGCCGTGACACGGGTGTGTCCCTGCGCCAGACTTGCCTGTGTGGCAGCGGCACCTGCCTGATCACGCCCGGCCTTGGCGGCCTTGAACTGGGTTTCCGCACTGTCCAGCGCTGCCTTGCTGACAAAGCCTTTGGACTGCAACTCACGGGTGCGCTCCAGATTCAGCTGGGCATTACGCAATTCGGCCTCGCTTTGAGTGATTTGGGCGCGGCTGCGTTGCACATCAGCGGCTAGCTCTCGGTCATCAATGATGGCCAGCAATTGGCCAGCCTTCACCCGGTCGCCCATTTTTACGGCCAACCGAATGACACGCCCTGCAGTCTGGGCCGCGACCGTACTTTGCCGAACTGGCTGGATGATGCCCTCGAGTTCAAAGCCGGTAGCCACCGACTTGCCCTGCAAGGTCACAACCGGCACCGGCACCTGGGCGGTGGCATACGACAGTGGCATGGCCGCCAGCCACAAGGCTGCCAGAGCCCGTCGGGCATCGGAATAAGTGACGCGTAATTGAGAGACACAAGGCATGGCAAGCTCCAGTAATCCAGTAACTCTGCCAAGTGTACCACATACTCCCAGGGGTATGCCAGAGCCCCTTGTTTGAGCGGCAAC
>JAFMFB010000036.1 GCA_017856435.1 Burkholderiaceae bacterium | reverse complement strand
GGCCCGGCAGACCGGGTATCGGGCTCGTGCCAACGCGGCCGAAGCCAACAGCCTGGAGGCTTTTGCCCTGTTTGCCGCGGCTTTGCTGGCTGCCATCCAAACCGGTGTGGCCACGGGGCTGGTCAACGGATTGGCGGTGACGTTTGTACTGGCCCGCTTGCTCTACATCGTGTGTTATGTGGCAGACAAGGCCACCATGCGCAGCAGCATCTGGGCGGTGGGCTATGGCGTTTCGATTGCGCTGGCTGTCTTGGCCATACAGGCTGCGTAGTGGATGTGGCCAGATGGAGATGTCCTATACGGAGCTATGACGCGGCATGAAGATGCGTAAACGCCAGGACCTGTCCCAGAAGATCTGCGCCCACTGTGGCCTGCCTTTCAGCTGGCGCAAAAAGTGGGCGCGCGACTGGGAACAGGTACGCTACTGCTCCGAGCGCTGCAAGCGCGCTGGCCCATTGACCGAAAAGCGTGTGACCTAGCCGCGCCATGAACAACGGCGGGGTGATCTGCTGGTTTCGTCATGACCTGCGCCTGGACGACAACGCGGCCTGGACACGCGCGGTGGCTCTGGCCCGTGAGCACCACACCTGGCTCTTGCCGGTGGTGCTGACACAGGCGCTGGACCTGCCACTGCCCTGGGGCCCCGGCCCCGCACGGGGCCTGAGGCAGCAAGCCTGGTGGCATCAGGCGCGGTTGGCCTTGCGCACCCAGTTGCAGGCGCTGGGCAGCGACTTGGTGGCCGTGCCCTCAGTCGATGCATTGCGGCAACTGGCTCTGGGTGTGACGGCCGGCCATCTGGTGGCTGAAGCGATTCGCGCGCCCTATGAGCAGGAACAGGTGAAACGCCTCAACTACAACGCGCCCTGGGACTGGCACAGCCTGTGGCAGTCCACGCTGGTGGCGCCAAAAGACCTGCCGTTTGCACCCGAGGAGGTGCCCCGGGTGTTCACTAGCTTTCGGCAAAAGCTTGAGGCTGCCGGGGTGCGCTCCAGCGAGGCGCAACCTGCGCCGCAAGGCGGATTGCCACCGATGCCTGATCTGCCAAAACCTGCCTGGCCTGATGTAAGGGTGCCGCCGCATGACCGGCGCAGCAGCGTGCAGGCTGATCGCAACAGTGGCGAGGCAGGGGCACGGGCGCATTGGCAGGCGCTTTTGGATCAAGGCCTGCCCAAGCTTTACCTTGAGACCCGCAACCAACTCAGCGGCGCCAACTTTTCAAGTCAGCTCTCGCTGGACCTGGCCACCGGCGCGCTCTCAGCGCGACGTGCGGTAAGCATGCTTGATGACTATGAGCAGCACCATGGACGAAGCAAGAGCAGTTACTGGATCTGGTTTGAGCTGATGTGGCGAGATCACTTCAGGTGGCTGCATTGGCGCTACGGCGCCACCCTGTATCGGGCCAGGGGTCTGGCCGAAGCGGCCCCACGGGTGAGCGCCACGCCTGAAGATTGGCAGCGCTGGTGTCAGGGCGAAACCTCTGCGGCGCTGGTCAATGCGGGGATGCGCGAACTGCTGCACACGGGATATCTGTCCAACCGGATGCGACAAATCGTGGCGAGTTTCTGGGTCAACGAAATGGGTGGCGACTGGCGGGCTGGGGCGGCCTGGTTTCAATCCCAGTTGCTGGATGAAGATGTCTACAGCAATCAGGGCAATTGGGCTTACATCGCTGGGGTGGGCAGCGACCCGCGCGGGGGACGGCGCTTTGACCCCGACAAGCAGGCCGCCCAGCATGATCCCCAGGGACGTTATCAGAGAATGTGGCTGACACCATGACCACTTTGAGACTTCTGCTGGGTGACCAGCTCAATCCCCTGCACCCTTGGCTTGAGCGTGTCGAATCGGATGTGGTCTGGGTGATGATGGAGGTGGCATCCGAAACCCAAAAACATCTGCTGCATGCGCAAAAGGTACTGGGCGTGTTTGCGGCCATGCGTGACTTTGCCCGCAACCTGCGGACGCAGGGGCACCAGGTGCATTACATCCGCATTGGCAGCCCGCACAACCGCCACAACTTTGTCGATAACCTGGCTGCTCTGGCAAAGCACCATCAGGCAAGCGCGGTGCAATGGCAAGAGATTGATGACCACGACCTGCAGGCTCAACTGCGTGCCTGGGCGCAGGGCAGTGGCCTGGCGTGGGAAGAGGCAGACAGCGGGCATTTTCTGAGTGCACGTGATGAGCTGGCCCGGGTGATGGGTGCGCGCAAGCAGTGGACTATGGAGCATTGGTACCGCCATATGCGCAAGCGCCACCGGGTGTTGCTCGATGACAAGGGCAACCCTTTGGGAGGTCAGTGGAATTTCGATGCGGACAACCGCAAACCCTGGCGTGGCCAGCCCGCCGCTCCACCTGACTGGCGTCACCACCATGATCACCGTGCCCTTTGGCAGGACATCCAACAGGCGGGAATTGACACCTTCGGGCAGTCGCAGGCTGCAGATTTTCGCTGGCCGCTCAATCGGGATGAAGCGCTGCACGACCTGCAGGCCTTTGTGCAACACGCGCTGCCTTATTTTGGCGAGCATCAAGACGCCATGGCCAACGGTCAGCCGCGCTTGTTTCATTCACTCTTGTCGTTTGCCCTCAATCTGAAGATGCTGCACCCGCGTGAGGTGATCGATGCTGCCGTGCAGGCCTTCAATTCAGGCCAGGCCCCGCTTTCTGCCGTAGAAGGCTTTGTGCGACAGATTCTGGGCTGGCGTGAATATGTGCGCGGCATCTACTGGGCGCACATGCCTGGTTACCGCGATCGCAATGCCTTGCAGCACCATGCCCGGTTGCCCCGCTGGTTCTGGACGGGCGACACCCGTATGGCCTGCCTGCGCGAGGCCATCGGCCAGTCCTTGGACAATGCCCACGCCCACCACATCCATCGGCTGATGGTGATTGGAAACTTCGCGTTGCTGGCAGGCCTGCAGGTGCAGGCGGTGCATGGCTGGTATCTGGGGGTCTATGTCGATGCGCTGGAATGGGTGGAGTTGCCCAACACCCTGGGCATGAGCCAATGTGCCGACGGGGGCCTGGTGGCGACCAAGCCCTACGCGGCCAGCGCGGCCTATATCCACCGCATGAGCGATCACTGCAAGGGCTGCGCCTACGACCACAAACAACGCGTGGGCGACACCGCCTGCCCGTTCAACAGTTTGTACTGGGACTTTTTTGACCGTCATGGCGAACACTACGCCAGCAACCATCGACTGGGCATGGTTTACAAAAACCTGAAACGCTTTTCAGAGCAGGAGTTGATGGCCATTCGGGAACGAGCAGCTTTTCTAAAAGCAAACCTGGATGGATTGTGAATAACGTCGGTTATTGGTAAATTCTTTTGATGCGTTTTTTGCTCATCCCTCACGGTGAAGAGTCGGGAATGAATTTACCCCTATGGGTATAATGATTTGTCAAAATATATAACTCAAAAGGGCCAAAGAGATGATTGAACTAGATCCCATCCTGCTGGCGCGCGTTCAGTTTGCCTCGAACATCACCTTCCATATCTTGTTCCCCACGCTGAGCATCGGGTTGGGCTGGGTCTTGTTGTTTTTCAAGTTGCGCTTTCGCCGCACCGGTGAAGCGCTCTGGATGGATGCCTACCAGTTCTGGGTCAAGGTGTTTGCCCTGACTTTTGCGCTGGGGGTGGTCAGTGGCATCACCATGAGTTTTCAGTTTGGCACCAACTGGCCGGGCTTCATGAATACCGTGGGCAACGTGGCCGGGCCCTTGCTGGCTTACGAGGTGCTGACGGCGTTCTTTCTGGAAGCCACCATGCTGGGCATCATGCTGTTTGGTCGTGGCAAGGTCAGTGAACGGGTGCACACGCTGGCTACGTTTCTGGTGGCTGCTGGCACCACGGCCTCAGCCTTCTGGATCCTGGCCCTCAATTCATGGATGCACACACCTGCCGGTTTTGTGATGATCGACGGTAAGGCCCATGTGACGGACTGGCTGGCGGTGATCTTCAACCCGTCCTTTCCTTACCGTATGTCCCATATGCTGCTGGCCTCGGGGCTGACTGTGTCGTTTCTGGTGGCGGGCCTGTCGGCGTACCGCTGGCTGCGTGGTGACCGCGCCGGCTCAGTTGCGGCAGCACTGCGAACCGGCCTGTTCACAGCCGCTGCACTAATCCCGGTTCAAATTCTGGTGGGTGATCTGCATGGCTTGAACACTTTGCAGTATCAACCCGCCAAGCTGGCTGCCATGGAAGGTATCTGGGAGACCCAGAAAGGGGTGGATGCCGTCCTGTTTGCCATCCCCGACGCCAAGGCACAGACCAATCACTATGAAATTGCCATTCCAAAACTGGCTTCCTTCTATCTCACTCACGATTGGAATGGCGAGGTCAAGGGCCTGAAGGAGTTTGGCGACAAGGTTCCGCCGGTAGCGCCTGTTTTCTTCGCGTTTCGAATCATGGTGGGCGTGGGCCTGTTGATGCTGGCGGTCAGCTGGTTTGCCACCTGGCGGATTCGGCGGGTTGCGCAAATGTACAGCGCACCCGTCTGGCTCTATCAGGCGCTGGTTGGCATGACCTTCTCGGGCTGGTTGGCATTGATTGCCGGCTGGTATGTGACTGAGGTGGGTCGTCAGCCCTGGCTGGTGTCGGGCGTTCTCACGACGGCGCAGGCGGCCTCTAGTGTTCCGGCGCCTCACATTGCCCTGAGTCTTGCGATGTACCTCAGCCTGTATTGCTTGTTGCTGGCTGCCTATGTGTCGGTGTTGTTCTACCTGGCCCGCAAGGCGGCCAGCGGCGAGGGAGAAGACAGCAATGCCAAGGTGACATCAAAGATCGGAGTTGCTCATGCTTGATACCTCGATTGACCTGAGTACGCCAGCGGGCTGGCTGCCCCTTGTTTTTGCGCTGGTGATGGCCCTGGCCATGCTGGCCTATGTGATTCTGGATGGTTATGACCTGGGGGTTGGTGCCTTGTTGCTCAAGACCGACCAGAACAGCGAGCGTGACGCGATGATTGCCAGCATTGGCCCATTCTGGGATGCCAATGAGACCTGGCTGGTGTTGGGGGTGGGGGTATTGCTGGTGGCGTTTCCCCTGGCGCACGGCATCATCCTTGGGGCGCTCTACCTGCCGGTGGCGCTGATGCTGGCGGGGCTGACGCTTCGGGGGGTTGCATTTGATTTTCGGGTGAAGGCCAAAGCTCACCATCGTCCCCTGTGGGATTCAGCCTTTCGTTTTGGTTCAGCTGCCGCCTCCTGGTCACAAGGCTATATGCTGGGCCAACTCATCAGCGGGTTCCGGTCTGAAGCGATTGGCATCGCCTTCAGCGCGTTGATCGGTGTGTGTCTGATGGGCGCCTACCGATTGTTGGGTGCAACCTGGCTCATCATGAAGTGCGAGGGTGAGCTTCAGCTCAAGGCAGTCAAGTGGGCCAAGGCCAGTCTGTTGATGACCGCGCTGGGGGTGCTGGCCATTTCGGTGGCATCCCCGCTGGTGAGTGCAAGAATTTTTGACAAGTGGTTCAGCTTTCCCTACCTGCTGCTGCTGTTTCCGATCCCGCTGGCAACGGTGGTGCTGTTTGGCGTGATCTGGCGCAGCCTGACCCGCCTGCCGACCCGGCTTGCCAGCGGCAACCAATACGGCGCAGGGGTTCCCTTTGTTAGCACGGTTGGTATTTTCCTGCTGGCTTTCTACGGGCTGGCCTACAGCCTGTTTCCCTGGCTGGTGGTGGATCGGATGACCATCTGGCAGGGCACCAGCTCGATCGAGGCGTTGTGGGTGATTTTTATTGGCACGGTGATTGTGTTGCCGGTGATTGTGGGCTACACCATCTATGCGTACCGGGTGTTCTGGGGTAAATCCACTGCACTCTCTTACTGAGGCGGTTGCCAGCTCGTAGTCTGAAGCAGGTGCGCATTGGGCAAGTAGATAAGCCGCACGTGGCGCCCGGGGAATTCTGCTCCAATCAGGGGTGGGCGGCTTATATTTAGATCGCCCCCTTTGGAGAAGAAGCTATGGCGGTAGCCCCGTTTCGCTTGTTGTTTGTATGCATGGGCAATATCTGCCGCAGCCCCACGGCGCATGCGGTCATGCGCCACCATGTGCATCGGCTGGGCCTGCAGGACTGGTTGCAGGTAGATTCTGCGGGGACCCACGCCTATCACCTGGGGCATGCGCCCGATGCGCGCAGTCAGCAGCATGCGCGCAAGCGGGGCTATGAGATGCATGATCTGCGGGCGCGGCAGGTCTCCGAGCACGACTTTGCTCACCATGACCTGTTGCTGGCCATGGACTGGGACAACCTGGCCCTGCTGCAAGCGCAATGCCCACCCGAGCTGCAGCCCAAGGTGCGCCGACTGGCCGAGTTTTTTCGGGTGAATACGGGCACGGTGGTGCCCGACCCCTACTATGGTGGCGCCAACGGATTCGATGCGGTGTTGGACCTGGTGGAAGACGGTTGCAGCGGGCTGCTGGCCCATTGCCTGAATGCCCGGGGGCTCGCGGTCCCGCCGGTCCTACAGGGGGCTGGTTCAGCTTGAGGACTGGTGGCGGACGGACCTAGATCAATCCACAAAGTGCATTGAAAGATCTTTAATCGAGTAGGAGGACTGACATGCTGGTTGAAAAAGTTCACCATGTGGCGTACCGATGCATTGATGCCAAACAGACGGTCGAGTGGTATCAAAAACATCTGGACATGAAGTTCATCCTGGCCATCTCCGAGGACAACGTGCCCTCGACCAAGGCTTACGATCCCTACATGCATGTCTTTCTGGATGCGGGTAACGGCAATGTGCTCGCTTTTTTTGAACTACCCGAACAATTACCCATGGGGCGTGATCCAAACACCCCGGCCTGGGTGCAACATCTGGCCCTGCAGGTTGACTCTGAGCAAACGCTGCTGGAGCGCAAGGCCCGTCTGGAGGCCGCGGGCATCGAGGTATTGGGCCCGACCAACCACGCAATCTTCAAGAGTATCTATTTCTTTGATCCCAACGGCCACCGCCTGGAACTGGCAGTCAACACGGCAACGCCCGAAATGATGGCCAGGCTTGATGCAGTCAAGTGGGACATGCTCAACGAGTGGGCGCAAACCCGAAGAGCGCCCAAACATGCCGCCTGGATGCATGAGGGCTAGATCAGGTTTTGTCAGAAAACAAAACCGGGAATCACAACGCCTTGATTTCTAGGTTGGGGACGTGGCGCCGGTGCGGGGAGTGGATCGGTGAGTCCGGTAGGTGACTTGATGCCAGCGGCCGTGGGTTCTAGCAATAAGTCCAGATCCTGGCCCTGCTCCAGGACTTGCTTGACTTCATTGCGCAATTTTTCTTCAGCGGTAGTTGCTTTGTTGCTCACAGAGAATAGGGCTGCGACACCAAGCACCGCTGAAATTGCTACCAGTCCCAGCACGCCTTTGTTCATTGAGTCTCTAGATATTCTTGATCGAGATCGCGAAACTGTACTGATCAATCGATTTTTTTTGTTTGATCTAAATCAGTCTGATCTGGCCCCGTGCACCCTTACATGACCCGCCGCCCAAATGCTCAGAAAGCTGAAAACCGTTCCCAGGGCGCCAGTTATCCAGTAGTGGGTCAGGTGGCCTTGTTCATCTCGACCAATGATCAGCCCCCCCACGATGGCGGCCACGCCCATGGCGGCAGACTGAACCGAGGCGTTGAGCGTCATGAAGGTGCCGCGCAAATGCGGAACGGCAGCTGAGGCAACCAGCGCCATGCCTGGAATCATGCGCCCACTCATAGCAACAAAGAGGCAGGCGCAAATTAAGACCAGGGCCCAGACCGGTAAACCGGCGGAACTGGTGGTGGCCATCAACGGAATGCAAACCACGGCGGCCAGACGCTTGAAAGTCTGGGACTTGCCAAGACGATCGGTCAAACGCCCCACAAAGCGCGCCGATATCAGCGTGGCCGCTCCACCACACAGATAGATCCATGGCACTTGATCAGCACCCATGCCGGCATTGGTCTGCATATAGATGGTGATGTAGGGGATCACGGTAAATCCGGTGAACATCATTAGCGCTGTCAGGCCGAAGGCCTTGAGGTGGTTGACATCAGCCAGGACCCTGCCCAGCCCTACCCAGGCCGAAGTGCGGTGCGGGTGATGCAGATGGGCATCGATGACCGGCAAGGTTTGGCGAGCCAGGATGACCAGGACCAACACCACCAGGGCGATGGCAAAAAACGGTACATGCCAGCTCCAGTGCGCTGCCATGAAAAGGCCCAGGGGCACCCCTGCCACAGTGGCCACGGAAAATGAGGTCATCACCACACTCATGGCGCGCCCGCGGCGCTCAAAGGGCACCAGATCGGCCACGATGGTTTGTGACATGGCGGTCAGCACCCCGCCAAAAATACCGGCGGCCACCCGCGCCAACATCAGCCACCCATAGCTGGGCGCCAGGCCACAGGTCAGGGTAGCCAGACCGAACAGGGTGTACATGTAGAGCAGGAGTCGTTTGCGATCAAACTGGTCGATGTACATCGAGGCCACCAGACCCGACACCCCGGCTGACAGGGTGTAGGCTGAGACCAGAAAGCCAAACTGCGCATTGCTGATACCCATGAGCTGGGTGAACTGCGGCCCCAGCGGCATCATGATCATGAAGTCCAGGATATGGGTGAACTGGATGCCAGCCAGGGTCAGCAGCACCCAGCGCTCGCGCGCAGGCGTCAGGGGAGAGGTCATGCGATGAAGTAGAGTGCTGACAACAAGTTGGCCAATAATTGCAGGCCTTGTGATGCCGCAGCATCATAAGCCAGATACATTGATCCACTGCCTTGGCGCTGGTTTTACTTTCGGCAAATCCATAAAACCCACTTCATGCCGCGTACAGAATTTTTTGCTTTGCTCACCCTGCTTCTCGCGATGAGTTTCACGCCTGGGCCCAACACGGTGCTCTCAGCGGCGCTGGCTGCCAACCGTGGCTTGAACCCGGCCCTGCGGTTTGCCTGTGCGGTGCCTCTGGGCTGGGCGGCATTGTTCATCCTGGGCAGTTTGGGCCTGGGTGCGCTGGTGCTGGCGGCCCCTTCGTTGGGCCTTGGCATCCGGCTGCTCGGCGTTGGCTATCTGCTGTGGCTGGCCTGGCAACTGGCGCGCTCAGCGCAGATGGCGCAGGCATCGCAAGACCGGTTGGCCATAGGCTTTTGGCAAGGACTGGGGTTGCAGTTTGTCAATTTCAAGGTTTGGCTACTGGTGTTGGCTATTGTGGGCGGATGGGTCACCGGACATGACAACAGCCTGCAGCGCTGCGCGATTGTGCTGCCTTTGCTGATGGCGGCTGCTTTTGCCAGCAACCTGACTTATGCGATGGCCGGCTCTCTGCTGCGGGGATGGCTGGCCCAGGGCTTGCGCCTGCTCTGGTTTAACAGGGCCATGGCGTCAGTGCTGGTACTGACCGCTTTTTGGATGTTGCTGCAATGACAAAGCGACCCCGGCCTTTTTCACAAGTTGATGTCTTCACAGCCACACCCTACTTGGGCAACCCGCTGGCTGTGGTGCTCGATGGCAGTGGTTTGACCGATCAGGCCATGCAGCGTTTTGCTCAGTGGACCCATTTGTCGGAAACGACCTTCATCTTGCCGCCAACTCAGACGGGCGCACACTACCGATTGCGAATTTTTACGCCTGGCGGTGAGTTGCCCTTTGCTGGGCACCCTACGCTGGGTAGCTGCCATGCCTGGCTGGAACAACAGAGCCGGCAAGCGCCGAAATTGGAATCTGACCCCGGTTTTGTCCCCGGTCTTTCTGACGCTCAGATGATTGTCCAGGAGTGCGCGGTGGGTCTGGTGCGCATACGCAGGGCGGGCCATCAACTGGCCTTTGCCGCCCCTGCGCTGGTGCGCAGTGCGCCCGAGGCTTCGCTGCTGACGCGGGTGTTGCAGGCACTGGGTGTGCATCCCGAGCAGGTGAAGGCAAGTCAGTTGCTTTGCAATGGGCCGACATTTTTGGGTCTGTTGCTCGATAGTCCCGAAACCGTGCTAAACATGCAGCCAGATCATCAGGCGCTGCGGGCGATCAACCACAAGGTCGGTGTGGCAGCGGCCTACGAGACAGTTGACCAGCCGCTTCTGGTTGCCCGCTCCAGTCGGGAAGCACGGGCGTTTGATCGACATGGTGCTGACTCGCCTCAACTGGCGCAGGCCGATCTGGAGGTGCGGGCCTTTGTTGCACCAGCTGGCGTGGATGAAGATCCCGTCACCGGCAGTCTGAATGCCAGCCTGGCGCAGTGGTTGATGACCGATGGCTTGATGCCTGAGCGTTATGTCGCCGCCCAGGGGGCTTGTCTGGGGCGGGCAGGGCGCGTGTATCTGGAGCGCGACGCTGCAGGTCAGGTCTGGGTCGCTGGCCAGTGTGTGACCTGCATTGAAGGCCGGGTGCAACTATGAGCCAGAGGACCTTGGCCAGCCAATCAACACTGAGCGCGCGCATCGATCATCTGGTGGTGATGGCCACCAACCTGGTGGAGGGGGAGCGCTGGTGCCAGGCGGTGCTGGGAATCACGCCCGGCCCAGGCGGCAAGCACGCCCTGATGGGGACCCACAACAGGCTGTTTTACATTGGCTCGGAAAATTTTGCGCAAACCTATTTCGAGATCATTGCGATTGACCCCGAGGGCAACACGCCCGACCAGAAGCGCTGGTTTGACATGGACGATCCTGCCTTGCGCGAACGAATCGCCAGCGAAGGCCCGCAGCTGATTCACTTTGTGGTGGCGGTCAGCGATGTGGCGCAGGCGGTACATGAACTCGCAGCGCTGGGCATTGACCGTGGCCTACCGCGGGCTGCCAGCCGGCCAACGCCACAGGGAACGCTGAGTTGGCAGATCACGGTGCGCAGCGATGGACAACGGCTGTTTGACGGATGCCTGCCCACGCTGATTCAATGGGATGGCCCACACCCCAGCAGCGGGATGCAGGACAGTGCTGTGACACTGCGCGCTTTGCGCCTGACCCATCCGCTGGCCGGACAACTTGAGGCGGCTTTTTCGGTAATCGGGCTTGAAGGCGTCAGCGTTGCGCCGGGGGCGGCTGAATTGCAGGCTGAACTGACCTGCCCAGTAGGCGCGGTGACTTTGCGCAGCGGATTGAGGCCTAAAGCCTGATGCCTGACAGTGGGCCTGCCAGTCGATGCTGGCTTTATCGGTCGTACACGCAGCGAAAACCAATATAGACCGCATAGAAGTCGGCCGGCTTCCAGGCTTCGATGTCGGCGCTCATTTGCGCCGGGGGATACCACCAGGATCCTCCTAGCGTGCGGCGCTCGCTGCCGCGGGCATCGGCAGCCCACTCCCACACGTTGGCCCCCATGTCATGCAGGCCATTGACGCCCGCCCGGGTCTGGGTAACGGGCGCAGCACGTGGCCAGGGGTCGGGATCACTGGTATTGGCACCCTGCGGACTGTTTCCGGTGTGCCAAGGATAGGTGGTGCCACGCACCCAGGGGGCTGGCGGATTGGCCCGCAGTTCGGTAAAGCCGGCCAGACGCCACTCGGCAGCTGTGGGCAAGCGGCCCTGTGCCCAGCGACAGTAGGCCGCCGCTTCTGCATGGGTTAGGTGAACCGCAGGCAGATCAGGCGATGCCACCACGCCATCCGGCTGGCGCCAGGTCCAGCCGGCACGTCGCTGCCAGCCGGCGACAAATTCAAAGCCGCCACCTTCGAGCTCGGCCCGGGTGCGCACGCCGGTGACCTGGACATAACGCTCAAATTGGCCAATCGTGACTTCGGTGCGATCGATCTGTAGGCCGCGCAGGTCATCAAGCCGGACCCGCTGGCCGACCTGGCCCACATCAGCCTGAGCGCTCAGTGCCAGCAGTAACCCTGCCAAAAATTTCATGTTGAGGATCCGGAAGTGTTTTCGCGTCGGCGGGCAAGCCGCTGCAAATAGGGACGCAGCGGAAGAAAGAGCCGGTAGGCCAGCTCCAGCCCCCAGGACAGTGGGGGATAGCGAAACAACCAGCCCAGCACCTTCCAACCTGGCAGGGCGCGCCAGAGGCAGGCAAATGCTGCGCCGCCATCATGCAGTCTGCCCTGGGCGTCACGCACATGAAAGCGGCGCATCGCCGACTCGCAGCTCAACCCCTCACCCAGTGCACTGTCCTGGCTGACATCGACCCACTGCAAGTCTTGGGAGGCGAGGCTGCGCCGGTAAAAGGCAATCTCTCTACGGCAAAGCGGGCAGCTGCCATCAAAATAGACAATCAATTCGGGCTTGGGCATGCGGTTACACAGATCTTAAGCAAGGGGTGGGAGCGTTAACTGAAACCATAAGACTGCATCTTGCCATGCATGCAGAAACCGGTTGATCAAACTGCAGATATCCCTGAACAGCTTGCGGCTTCACCCATAATCGACTGCGAAATTCTTGGGTAATCCTCCCTAGGGAATCCATCCCGGCCAGGATTTCTCCCAGGCAGCACCTCACCCATCACAACTCAAGCTTCAGGCAATTTACATGCAAGGTTCTCCAGTGCGGCAACTGCTCTTGCAGACCGATTTCATGCGTTTCTGGTGGGCCCGGCTCAGTGGCGTCACCGGCAACCAGATGCTGATGGTGGCGGTGGCGTGGCATATGTACGACCTGACCGACAGCGCCTGGGACCTGGGCTTGGTCGGTCTCTTCCAGTTTGTGCCAGCACTGGTGTTCACCCTGCCGGCTGGTCATGCGGCTGATCGCTGGCACCGCGGTCGAATCTATGCTGCCTGCATGCTGTTGCAGGTGCTGATTGCCCTGGTGCTGGTGCTTGCTACCGCAGGTGAATTCATCAATCGCGAATTGATTCTTGGTATCTCGGTGGGTCTGGGGGTGGCGCGGGCGTTTCAAATGCCGGTGCAACAGGCGCTGACACCCCTGCTGGTGCCTCAGGACCTGCTGCAGCGCGCCATTGCCCTGAGTTCCAGCGCGCAGCAGGTTGCTGTCATCGGTGGCCCGGCGCTTGGGGGTCTGCTTTACGTCGGTGGCGCTATGTGGGTGTATGGCAGTTGTGCCGCACTGATGCTGCTGGCGCTGATCTTTGCCTTGCAGGTGCGCCTGAAGGTCCGCCCGCGTCACCAGGCCGCCAACCTAGCCATGGTGCTGGCAGGATTCACCTACATATGGCGGCGCAAGCTCCTGCTGGGCGTGATTTCACTGGATCTTTTTGCCGTGTTGCTGGGCGGAGCGACGGCGCTGCTGCCAATCTATGCGCGCGACATCCTGGACGTGGGGCCCGCCGGACTGGGGTTGCTGCGAGCCGCACCCGCCATGGGTTCACTGATGGTGTCGCTGGCAATGATGCGCTGGCCGCTGCATCGCCATGTCGGCAAAAGGCTGTTGATGGCCACGGCTGTCTTTGGCCTGTCGATCATCGTGTTTGGCCTGTCCACCAGCTTTGGCTTGTCCATGCTGGCGCTGATTGTTTCGGGTGCTGCCGATTCTGTCAGTGTGGTGACCCGCGTAACGCTGCTCCAGATGGATACGCCCGATGAGTTGCGGGGCAGGGTGTCAGCCGTCAATTCCATCTTCATCGGCGCTTCCAACCAGTTGGGTGAGTTTGAGTCGGGGGCCCTGGCGGCCTTGGCAGGCCCGATCGCTGCCGTGGTGTTGGGGGGTGTCGGCACCATTCTGATCGCAGCCGGCTGGTACTACCTGTTTCCCAGTCTGGCCAAGCGGGATCGGATGTTTGATGACTAGAGCCTCAAAACATTGCAAGGTCGCAGTCAATGCCAAAGATAATTTCAAGCAAGTGATTAAATCAAGTGCTATGATTGGGTCACCTTAAGCAATCCGTTGCGGAGTACTGGCGATGAATTTTGGATTGACCAGCGATCAGCTGGCACTGCGTGATCATGTGAAGAACCTGCTCGATAAAGAGTGTTCGCTCGAGTATGTGGCGCGGTGTGATGAGGCAGGACAACCCCCTCGCGAGGCCTTTCAGGCATTGGCCCGGCATGGCTGGCTGGGTTTGATCGCGCCGCAGGAGTACGGTGGTGTAAACGGAAGCGCAACCGATCTGGCAGTACTGCTTGAAGAGACGGGCCATCATTTTGAAGAACTGGGTCTGTGGCTGTTTCGCAGCTACACCTTTGGCTGCTACGCGATCCTGAAAAACGGCACCGAGGCGCAGAAAAAGTTTTTTCTGCCAAAAACCGTTAGCGGTGAATTCACCTATGCCTTTGCCCTGACTGAGCCGGACTCGGGCTCGGATGCGGCGTCACTGCGCACCAAGGCCGAGCTCGACGGTGATCACTTCATCATCAATGGGCGCAAGCAGTTCATCTCCGGGTTCGATATTGCTGATTACGCCCTGGTGGCCTTGCGCACCAGCCAGCAGGCCAAGAAACAGCAGGGTATCAGCACCCTGCTAATCGATACCAAGACGCCCGGTATCGAGGTGCGGCGTATTCCCACCTTGGGGCAGCATGCGATCGGGACGACCGAGGTTACCTTCACCAATGTGCGCGTCCCGGCCACATCCTTGCTGGGCGAGATCGACAAGGGCTGGTCTATTTGTGAGGACACCTTGCGCTATGAGCGGCTGTGTCTGTCCGCAGCGCGAATTGGCGCGGCACGCCAGGCCTTTGAATTTGCCCTGGACTATGCCAAGAACCGGATTCAGTTCGGTAAACCCATCGGAAGCTTTCAGGCGATTCAGCACAAGTTCTCAGACATGAAAGTGATGCTCGATACCGCCCAGACCATGGTCTTGCGTTACGCTTGGCTGATGGAGCAGGGGCAAGCCCAACGGGCAGACACGGCCGTGCTGAAGTACCTGGTTGGCGAAAGCTACAAAACCATCTCCGACACCTGCCTGCAGGTTCTGGGGGGCTATGGTTATTGCAACGAGTACCCGATCCAGCGGTTTTTTCGTGACTCCCGCCTGGCCACCATCGGTGGCGGCACCTCCGAAATTCAGAAAAACATCATCGCTGCTTCACTCGGCCTGTAAAGCGGCCGAGCGCTGCACCCACTGACTGGCCAGCGTCAAGGCAAGCGCGGTCGGATCTGTGCTCACCACCTCGCTCACCAATCCCCAACGCTGCGCCTGTTCGGCGCTGATCAGTTTTCCGGTCAGGGCCAGGTAGGACAGGGCGCGCTGCGAAGTCATCAGAGCCACCGACTTGACGATTTGTCCGCCCGGAACAAAGGCAAAGTTGATTTCAGGCATGCCCAGTTTGGACTGGGCGTGTGCCAGCACCACATCGGAAGCTTGCAATATCGGCAAGGCACCGCCCAGGCAATAACCTTCAACAGCAGTGAAGATGCGTTGGGGTAGCTCACGCAGGAGATGACAACGCCAGTGTTCGGTGGCCGCCCGGGCACGCCGCAACTCTTGTGGGCCGCGAGTGCTGCTATCAAAAAAATCCTTCAGGTCCATGCCTGCCGAAAAATGTCCGCCAATGCCATAAAACACCACGGCCTGAATATCCTCCCGATGCCGCAGCTCCAGCAGGGCCGCTTCCAGCGCCAGAGTCATCTCCACCCCGATGGCATTTCGTTTTGCGGCACGGTCCAGGCCAATCAGGCGTACCCCGGGGGTCGAATCATCGATACGTAACACTACGTTTGTCCCTGGGTCGGCCTAGCCACCGAGGCCGGGTTTGTTCTTGCCTGCCAAAAAGTCTGACACTGCAGCAGCACGACTTGAGGTGCCGGCGGCCTGGCGCGACTTGATTTCAGCGAATTTTGCAGCGGTAAAGTTGACTGCCGCATCCCAGCTCATGCTGGGTGCATGTGCCAGTGTCTCCTTGGTGAATTGGAGGGCCAGGGCGTCTTTCTCTCGCAAACTGACCAGCAGTTGCATTAACTCGTGTCGCAACTGCTCAGCGGGATGGCTGAAGGTCACCAAGCCCATGCGTTCAGCTTGCTGGCCTGAGATAGGTTGGCCCAACAGGTGGTGGTAGGTCAGGGCACGGGCAGCTAAGCAATCCGCGCCTGCCTGCAGGGCGGGCTCCTGGGCTAGCCAGTGTGCGTCGGACTCTTTCAGAATGAACTGAGCATCGTCAGAACAAAGTGCAATGTCACAGGCTTGCACCAGAGTGATGAAGACGCCAGCGCAGGGGCCTTCGATAACGGCCAGAACCGGCTGCGGCAGCGTTCTGAGTTGCCCATCGCGCCAGCGCCCCAGGGAATAGAGCGCCTGACGAACACGTTGCGGGTCCTGTCGGTGCATTTCAGTGAAGGCCGGGTCGTTCAAGCCCCGGCCAAAGTGGCCCGCAAGGCCCTGCAAAACAATCAGCCGCACCCTGGGGTCGGAGGCCACTTGCCAGACAGTCTGATCAAGGGCCTCGATGGTTTCAACATCAAGGCCGCAGCGGGCCACGGGGTCAGCCAGGGTTAGTGTCAAAACCCCATCGTCCAGCGAACGATGGAGGTAAGGGTGAGGGGAGGTGATTGGATTCAAGGGTTCCATGGTTCCAACCCTTTCAGGGGGCGTGAAAGCCGGCTGACGCAAATTTGACCAAGCGCTCCAGGGCCGATTCCCAATCACTGGTGTCAACCTGATCTTCCGAGAGCGACTCAATACGCCCCGGGCGCGCCATGGTGTACACCATGGAGCCCAGCAGAAAGTGGAACCGCCATTGAAGTTCCTTGGCGTCGAGGTGCGGCAGAGCTTTGGCCAGTTCAGACAACGCCTTCTGGCTAGACGGGTTGAATGCATTGTCCAGAACCCGACGGCGCACGGTTTCGCGTTCGAAGGCCAGGCGGGCACGCAACAGGCGAAAACTGTCGCCATCGGGGGTGCCCTGGGATTCCAGCGCAGGGCGGAGAAAGGCACGCAGCACATCCTCAACGCCGGGTCGGCCTTGGCGGTTGTATTTCAGCTCGGACAGCAGTTGCATGCGGCGCTCGGCAATCGGCTTGGCGCGACGCTCGAATATTTTTTCGAGCACGGCGATCTTTGAGCCGAAATGGTAGTGAAGGGCGGCACTGTTGACCCCCGAATCACTGGTGATTTCGCGCAAGCTGACGCCATCAATGCCACGCTCGCTGAACAACTTTTCGGCGGACTGCAGTATCCGATCCGAGGTGCTCAATTTGCTGCTCGGTTTGCGTTCCAGCTTCCTGGCCATGCCAAGTCCTTAGAGAGAAATGAAATTAATTTTAGAAAGGCGCAAAAATCTTCAATACGAGATAAGGGTTAACTCGTATCCCACATATTCAATCATATGCTTTAATCAGATGCAATACATCGACCCGCCAAATTCTTCGACCATGCCATTGTCAGAACCCGAAACCTTGTTGTTGGCGCGACACAAGCGCGTAGCCGTCATCAGCCTGAACCGGCCGCAGGCCATGAATGCGATCAACCTACAGATGCGCGGTGAGTTGTTCGACCTGTTGGGGCAATTGCGTCAGGATTCCGAAGTCGGCGCCGTGGTGCTGACCGGCGCGGGCGAGCGGGCATTTAGCGCCGGCATGGACTTGCGTGAGTTTGCCAAGGTGATGCAGGAAACCTCCCTGGCCGAAATGCGACGTTTTCGATGGGAGCGCGGTGAGGGGTTGTCTCAGTTTGACAAGCCCATTATTGCTGCCGTCAATGGTTTGGCCATTGGTGGGGGTGTTGAATTGGCCTTGCAGTGCGATATTTGCTTCGCCGCTGAATCTGCCTCCTTCGCGTTTGCCGAAGTGACCCGCGGTCTCATCCCCGGTAACGGGGGCACCCAACGTCTGGCCCGACGCATTGGCCCCGGCGCTGCGATGGACATGATTTTGTCAGGCCGAACCGTCGCTGCAGACGAAGCCGCCCGTATCGGTCTGGTCGATCGCCTGGTGCCGGATGCCCAGTTGGTGGAACGGGCAGTCGAGTTTGCAGAACAAATTGCAGCCAATGCCCCAGTGGCGGTTCGATTGGCCAAGAAGGCCATCAACCGGGGCCTCGATTTGCCAATCGAGCAGGGGCTGGAACTGGAGCGTGATCTGGCAACCTTTGCCTACACCACCGACGATGCCAAAGAGGGGCCGCGTGCCTTTGCCGAAAAACGCTCGCCCAACTGGCAAGGCCGATAAGCTGAATCACGATCCAAGCCATGAAATTATTTCGTACCCTGATGTTCGTCCCCGGTAGCCGCCCGGAGTTGCTGGCCAAGGCCCAGCTGGGGTCAGCGGACGCCCTGATCTTTGACTTGGAAGATTCGGTGCCCCTGCAGTCCAAGGCTGAGGCACGCGCCAATATTCAGCGTGTCTTGCAAGACGGCCTAAAAAAACCTGTCTTTATTCGGGTCAATCACCCACGGGCGGGTGATTGTCAGGCCGACCTGAACATTCTGGCCAGTGCGCTGCCAACACTGCCTGCAATGGTGCAAGGCGTGATACTGCCCAAAGCCGAAAACACGGCCGACATCGAGCAGCTTGATCAATGGCTGACAGAAATCGAGGTCAAAACCGGCGCACCCAAGGGCCGGCTAGGGGTTTTGCCGCTGGTGGAGACTTGCCTTGGCCTGCGCAACACCTTTGATTTGGTGCGCTGCAGTTCCCGGGTGAGTGGGATGTCATTGGCCAGCGCCGAGCAAGGTGATTTCATGGTCGATCTGGGGGGGCGCTGGACACCAGCCAGCCGGGCGCTTACCTATCCGCGCAGCAAGATGGTGGTGGATGCGCGCGCTGCCGGTCTGAGCTGGCTGGTGGATGGTGTGTTCATGAATCTCAGCGACACAGCCGCCCTGCGCACGGAATGCGAACTTGCACGCGAGCTGGGCTTTGTTGGCAAAATGGCCATTCATCCCAACCAGTTGCCAGTGATGCATGAAGTGTTTTCTCCGACGCCTGAGGAGATTGAATATGCCAGGGGCCTGGTCCAGGCTTTTCGCCAGGCCGAGCAACAGGGTGTGGGCGCGGTTCGTTACCAGGGGATGATGGTTGATTACGCCAATGTTCGCCTGGCTGAACGCACCTTGTCCTTGGTCGAGGGGCGTGATTCATGATCAGCACTGAATACGCCGCTCTGCGCGACTTGTCCGATATCGAACGCATCGAGCAGGTACCCCTGGAACAACGCATCCATCGCTGGGACTTTGCCCTCAACCTGCTCGATGGCTGTGACATCGCGCCCCAGCGGGCCGCGCTGCATGCCACCCACAACGGTCAGGTGGATGGCGAATTGATTACCTGGACATTCGCAGAATTGCGTCAACGATCCCTACAGGTGGCCAACCTGTTACGAGCCCGCGGTATTGGCGCTGACGATGTGGTGGCCATTGTCAGCCCGACCGTGCCTTCACTGTTCGCTACCCTGATGGGCGCCATGTTGGCTGCGCGACCCTTTCCGATCAACTGGATGCTCGAGGCCGAGCCCTTGCGTGATTTGCTGTTGCAGTCACAGTCCAAGGCGGTGGTGGTCCTTGGGCCCACACCCGGTTTTTCCATGTGGGACAGGGTGCAGACGGCGGTCGCATCCCTGGGGCACAAAATTGAGGTGTTCACCCTGCACGACCCCTTCGGGCCAGCCCATCCCAATGATCTGCTGACACTGGCGGCCGGGCAACCCGCAGACAGGCTGACGTTTGAGCGGCCAGTGGCTGACCGAACCCGTGTGGCCTGTTATGTTCATTCCGGCGGTACGACCGGCCACCCCAAGATTGTGCGAATCCTGCACGGCGGTATGGTGTACCGGCAATGGGCCGCCAATCAGGGGTTGGCATTCACCCCTGACGATGTGGTGTTATCTGATACGCCCTTGTTTCATATCGGCGGTCTGCTGGTGCGTGGCCTGGTCAGCACCGCTGACGGCCATACCAGCGTCATTCCCAGTCTGCATGGCGCCAGGGACAAAACCTATATTGCCAACTACTGGCGTTACATTGAAAAATTTGGTATCACCCAGATTTCTGGCGTGCCCACCACCTTGTCGGTACTGGCAAAAAATCCGCCCACCACCGAAGACATCTCTTCTTTGCGACCATTTTTTGCGACCGGTTCATCAGCGATTGCGCCCAGCATTCAGGAGCGCATTGAAAAAATTACCGGGGCGCGCACCCTGCAAAGTTACGGTCTGACCGAGAACACCAGCCATGCCACCCTGGATCCCAGGGACGGCGAGTTCCGTCCCGGTTGTTCCGGCATTCGGGTGCCCTACATGAAGATCCGCATCTGCCAGATGAACGAACAGGGCGGCATCGAACGTGACTGCCAGCCCAATGAAGTGGGCATGGTGGTGCTGGGCGGACCCGGCGTTGCCGGTGGTTATCTGGACCCGAGCCAGAACGAAGGCGTGTTTCTGCCCGACGGCTGGCTCGTCACCGGCGACATGGGCAGCCTGGATGAGCATGGGGTGATACGGATCAGTGGACGGAAGAAGGATCTCATCATTCGCAGCGGTCACAACATTGAGCCGCGGGTGATTGAAGAAGCCCTCTTGCACTCGCCGGCGGTAGCTCTGGCCGCTGCGGTGGGCAAGCCCGATACCCATGCCGGTGAGTTGCCGGTTGCCTATGTGCAGTTGCACCCCGGTGCAAAGGCTTCGGCCCAGGAGCTGATTGAAGTCGCTGCGGCGCACATTCCTGAGCGCCCCGCCGTCCCCAAGGAGGTGATCATCCTGGATCAACTCCCCCTCACGGCGGTAGGCAAGCCGCAAAAACACCTGCTGCAGCTGGATGCGGCCCGTCGTGAAATTTCGGCCGCATTGAAGGGTGTACCTGGTCGCTGGCAGCTGGAGGTGGTGATTGAAGGGGGTGGCCTCATGATTCTCGTACAGGTTGAACCCGGGCAAGATGAGGTGAGTGCGGCGGTGCGAAAAATTTTGTCCAATTACGCGCTTCGTAGCCGGGTGCTAGCGGCGTGAAAATTCTTGACATACGCGAAACCCGAGTGGCCTTGCAGTCGGCCATGCGCAATGCGGTGTTTGATTTCAGCGAAATGACCACCTCGGTGGTGGCTGTGGTTACCGACGTGATCGTAGAGGACAAGCCTGTGGTGGGTTTTGCCTTCAATTCAACCGGTCGTTATGCCTGTGGCGATGTCATGCGCAGTCGCATGATTCCGCGCTTGCTCAAAGCTGACCCACAGAGTTTGCTCGACCCGGCCACCGGTCTGATCGATCCAGAGCGTGCCTTGGCGTGCATGATGCAACGCGAAAAGCCGGGCGGCCACACCGAGCGCTCGATTGCGGTGGGCACCATTGAAGTGGCGATCTGGGACGCGTTGGCCAAGGCGCAACGCCTGCCCCTGCATGTTCTGCTGGCTCAGCGCTATACCCAGCAGGCTTGTCCGGATCGGGTCCCTTGCTATGTCGGAGGAGGGTGGTATCAGCCCGGCAAGGGCCTGAGCGATCTGTGCGATGAAATCAGGATGCGTCTGGACCAGGGCTATACCACCATGAAGATCAAGGTGGGGGGGGCGAGTCTGTCCGAAGACCTGCAACGGGTGGAAGCTGCCATTCAGGTGGTGGGCAGTGCAAACCAACTGGCTGTTGACGCCAATGCGGGTTTTACTCCTGAGCGCAGTCGCGAATACGCCAAAGCCCTGGCGGGCTATGGCTTGCGCTGGTTTGAAGAGCCGACAGATCCGCTGGACTTTGCCCTGATGGCCGAGCTGGCCAACAGTTTCCCTGGAGCACTGGCCACTGGCGAAAACCTCTTCTCGACCCAGGATGTGCGCAATTTGCTGATGTTTGCCGGACTTCGCCCCAAGCTCGATATCTTGCAGGTCGATATTCCGCAGTCCTATGGTCTGGTGCAATTTACCCGTACCCTGTCCGTCCTGCAGTCACATGGCTGGTCAGCCCGGCAAGTGTTTCCGCATGCGGGCAACTTGATGACCCTGGCTGCTGTGGCCGGTTTGGGTTTGGGGGGGTGCGAAGCCTACCCTGGCGTATTTGGCGTATTTGCCGGTTTTTCCGATGATGCCGAGGTGTCTGACGGCATGATCACCTTGTCGCAACGACCCGGCATCGGATTTGAGGGGCAAAATGCCCTTTATCAGGTGATGAGTTCTTTGATTTAACCACCTTAAAGAGGAGATAGAGCATGAAGAAAACTATTCATTCACTAAACAGCACGATCGGTCGACGGCCCTTCCTGGCTTTGGCCGCGGCAAGTCTGGCCGCCCCTTCACTGCGGGCCCAATCCTGGCCAGACCGGCCCTTGCGGATCATTGTTCCGTTTGTGCCGGGGGGGCCGGCGGATATGGTGCCGCGCGTGATGCAGCAGCGCCTGAGTGAGATCCTGGGTCAGCCGGTGATCATTGAAAACCGCGGCGGTGCTGGCGGCAACATTGGTGCCAGAGTGGTTGCGAAATCGCCGCCTGACGGAAACATCATCATGGTGACTTCATCTGCCTTGGTCGTGAACACCAGCATGCCTGATGCGGGCTTTGATGCACAAAAGGACTTCCTTCCGATCACCATTGCAGCCACGCAGCCCAATCTGATCGTCACCCATCCCAGTTTGCCGGTGAACAGTCTGGCTGAGTTGGTCGCACTGGCCAAGACCACACCCTTGCCATTTGCCACCCCGGGCAAGGGCACGACCCCTCACCTCACCGGTGAGAATCTTTTCAACATTGCCGCCAAAGTGAACATGACTGCAATTCACTACAAAGGAGCCGGTCAGGCTGTCGGTGCTGTGGTAGCCGGTGAACCCAAGGTGGGGTGCATGGCCATGACGGCGCCTCTGCAAAACGTCAAGGCTGGAAAGTTGAAAGCTTTGGCAGTTTCCAGCGCCAAGCGACTGGCAATCTTGCCTGATGTCCCCACGCTGAGTGAATTGGGATATGCCGACATGCTGGACTACACCTGGATTGGGGGATTTCTTCCGGTTGGAACTCCGGCTGCGATTCAGAGCAAATGGTATGACGCCTTCACCAAGGCGCTGGCCATGCCGGATGTGCAGGAAAAAATCAAAGGCATGGCATTTGAAACCATGGGCGAGCCCCCAGCGAAAACCGGTGACTATGTTCGAAGTGAAATTACCCGCTGGGCCAAGGTGTCCAAGCACATCGGTTTGATTCCTTGATGGCCCAACAGCAGAATGAGATAAAACAATGAGTGATGTAAGTAAAGCCAAGGGCCAGGTTCGTCGGATCATTACCGGCCATGATGAAAATGGCCTGGCCTATGTGACGGAAGATCGGGTGGCGCCCTCAGTGCATACCAACCCCAAACGGGTCGGCTATTGCCTGACCCAGTTGTGGATGACGGACCAGTCACCCGCTCTGATCGACAACGGGCCGGACCCGACCTCGCGACCGCTGAAACTCGAACCCCCTAAGAACGGGACAGTGGTTCGCATTATCGAGTTTGGCCCGGAAGGCGACTGGATCAAGAAAATTGATACGGCTGACACAGCGGTGGCCTGGGGAGCTCTGGGTACCCAAACTGCATCCACCAATACCGAGGGAAAGGCCAAGCATCCTTTCATGCACCGGACCGAATCGGTGGACTACGCCTTGGTGCTCGAGGGGGAAATCACCCTGGTGCTGGATAAGGAAGAGGTCTTGATGAAAGAGGGCGATTTCCTGGTCGAGCGGGGTACCAATCACGCCTGGGCGAACCGATCAGGCAAGCCTTGTCGGATGCTGTTTGTACTGATCGATGGTGCTTTTGATCCAGCGATCAGCCAACACTTCGCCGAAATCCCCCACTGAAGTGCTGTCCCAGGCTGCGCTGTCAGTCAACCTCATCGTTGTTTAAACCAATCCGCTGAGCTCCCGTGTTTTAGTGGCAAGGTGGATTCATTAATGCTTGATTAAAGTCAAGAGCAGTTCTAGCCCTTGCGTAGCCAACAGGGCATGCGGTGATAGATTTTCGTCGACGACACGTCCGACCAAAACGCTATTCACCCTATGCCTGCAGCTTCACACAGCAGCCCATCTGAAAAAAAGACCGGATTGGCCTTTTTGCCAGCCGACCATCGGCTGGCATGGCTGGTGCTGGCGATAAGTCTGTGCATCACAGTATTCAGCTGGGCCTTGTCTGTTTCCAGCTTGAATGCCCGATCCCTTGATCGCTACAAGTTTGAAGTTGACAAGGCTGTCTATGCAATCTCCGAGCGAATGAAGTCTTACGAGCAGGTGCTGCGCGGAGGGGTAGGTTTGTTCGAGGCCAGTGATGAGGTAACTCGGGAAGACTGGCACAACTATGTCGAGAGCCTGCAAATTGATACCTACTGGCCGGGTATCCAGGGGGTTGGCCACGCGATCATGCTGAGCCCGGCCGAACTGGACAAGCATGTCGCCAAGGTGCGCCAATCAGGTTTTCCAAATTATTCGGTCCATCCGGAAGGGTCGCGCGAGCAGTACAGCAGCATCATTTATCTCGAGCCTTTCAGCGGACGCAACCTGCGCGCATTTGGCTACGA
>JAFMFB010000035.1 GCA_017856435.1 Burkholderiaceae bacterium | reverse complement strand
AGTTGGTAGAGCAGCGGACTTTTAATCCGTTGGTCGCAGGTTCGAATCCTGCACGTCCTACCAGATTTGCCTTTTGGCATGTAAAAAGCCTGCTGTTCACAAGATGGCAGGCTTTTTTGTTCCTCAACTCGATCAGTTCACTCGGTCAACTTGTGAGGGCCTTGCATTTTGCGGGACAATGATCTGGTCACAGGCCTCGATGGTGAAATTGGTAGACACAGCGGACTTAAAATCCGCCGCTACCCGAAAGGGGGCGTGCCGGTTCGATTCCGGCTCGAGGCACCACGAATCCCGCAGCGATTAAGATTTGGCTATGGCACATCACGAGAACGCACCTTTTGAGATCCATGTGCATGGACAAGTTGCCCTGCGCCCGGATGTCACCCACGCCCAGTTGCAGGAAGCGCTCAAGCCCTTGTGGAAGTATGCGGGCGCCCGTTCCCTGGTCGATGGCGCGCAAAGCCATTACGAGGAAGAGCCCGGATTGTTGATGGACGCGCAGGAGCACTTGCTGCAAATGTGCTGGACGGTTCCTGGGGATGATGATTTTCGCCAGGCGCTCGATGAGATGTGCATGAACCTGAATGAAATTTCTCTTCAGGGCGCTGCTATCGAGGTGACTTTCTACGATTCAGAGTTTGATGAGGAAGAGGCTCCGAACGGGCAGGAATCCAGAGATGACTTTCTGGTGCTGTTTGTCGGCCCCAGTCCGGCGGCCATCATGCAGGTCCAGCGTGATTTGCTGGTGCAGGATGTCATCAACCTGATGGAGCGCCATTTCGACGCTTCCGAGTTGGATGGGGTGGTCAAGGAAATCGATCGCCTGTTCAACCAGCGCTTTGATGCGCTGGTGAACTCCCTTGAGATCGGCAAGCCACCCCGCGGGCTGGGTGGCGGTCATGGCAGTCATGGTGGCGGTCGTAAACCTCGCCATCTGCACTGACCGGGTTCTCAAGCAAGGTCCCGGTCCCGGTCCCGCTACCCGCTAGCCTGCTAGCGCTTTTGCAGTTGTCCGGCGCCGAAGAGTGCCTCGCGCGCCTTGTCATCAACCAGGGGCTTGCGCAGACTGGCCAGTACTTCGACCCCTCGTTTCACGGCAGGCCGCTCGCCAATTTTGTCGAACCAGGCTTTCAAATGGGGGTAATCGGCCCAGTCCATGCCCTGGTTTTTCCAATTGCGTAGCCAGGGGAAGATGGCCATGTCGGCAATGCTGTAGCTGTTGCCGGCGATGTACTTGTTGTTGGCCAGCTGCTTGTTCATCACTCCGTACAGACGCTTGGCCTCATTGGTGTAGCGATTGATGGCGTATTCGATCTTTTCCGGCGCATAGATCCGGAAATGGTGGTTCTGGCCCAGCATGGGACCAACACCGCCCATCTGAAACATCAGCCACTGCAGGACCTGATACTTCTGACGATCAGACTTGGGCATGAACTTGCCGGTTTTTGCAGCCAGATATATCAGGATGGCACCCGACTCGAAAATGGAAATTGGTTTTCCATCCGGCCCCTCACTGTCCACAATGGCCGGAATCCGGTTGTTGGGGCTGATTTTCAGAAAATCCGGTTTGAACTGGTCGCCAGCGCCGATGTTGATGGGGTGGGCCACGTAGGGCAGGCCACACTCCTCCAGCATGATGTGAATTTTGTGGCCGTTGGGTGTAGCCCAGGAATAAAGATCGATCATGTTGTTCTCCGTTGCTTGATTGCCGGAAATGGCCGGCCCCAGGATACCGTTTGCAGTTGCTTGCGTAAGTTGTAAAGCTTGTGGCTTGTTTTAAGGGTTAATGACGCGGGGTCGTTGGGGCATGTTTGCCCAGTTCGATTTTGGCGATGGCATTGCGGTGTACTTCGTCCGGGCCATCGGCAAAGCGCAGGGTGCGTGCCGCCGCATAAGCATAGGCCAGCGGAAAGTCCTGACTCATCCCGCCGCCACCATGCGCCTGGATGGCCCAGTCAATCACCTGACAGGCCATGTTGGGGGCAACCACCTTGATCATGGCAATCTCTGCCTTGGCCACCTTGTTGCCAGCTAGGTCCATGGTCCAGGCAGCCTTGAGGGTGAGCAGGCGGGCCATGTCGATTTTGCAGCGGGCCTCGGCAATGCGTTCCTGGGTAACAGTCTGGGCTGCCACCGGCTTGCCAAAAGCCACCCTCTCGGATGCCCGTCGACACATGTATTCAAGCGCTCGCTCGGCCTGACCGATCAGGCGCATGCAGTGGTGAATGCGGCCCGGTCCAAGCCGTCCTTGGGCGATTTCAAAACCTCGGCCCTCGCCCAGCAGGATGTTGGTAACCGGAACCCGCACATTCTTGAAGTCCACCTCCATATGGCCGTGCGGTGCGTCGTCGTAACCCATCACGCTGAGCGGGCGCAACACAGTGATGCCGGGTGTGTTGGAAGGCACCAGAATCATGCTTTGCTGCGAATGGCGAGGCGCCTGCGGATCTGTCTTGCCCATGAGGATGTAGATCGCACAACGCGGGTCACCTGCGCCTGATATCCACCACTTGCGGCCATTGATCACATACTCATCGCCCTGACGTTCGATCCGGGTGGCAATGTTGGTGGCATCGCTGGAAGCCACATCAGGTTCTGTCATCACAAAGGCGGATCTGATTTTGCCAGCCAGCAATGGCTGAAGCCACTGATCACGGTGGTCCTGAGTCCCGTAGCGGGCAATGGTTTCCATGTTGCCGGTGTCAGGGGCTGAGCAGTTGAAGACCTCGGGCGCCCAATGGACCCGGCCCATAATTTCAGCCAGCGGCGCATATTCAACATTGTTCAGATCTGCCCCGCGGACTCCGGCAATATCAGCGGAGTCCTTGGGCAGAAAAAGATTCCACAAACCCTGATCCTGGGCCTTGAGCTTTATTTTCTCGATGGTTTGCAACGGCGTCCAGCGCTTGCCCTGTTGTGTGTTGGCCTCAAGCTCGTCGTGAACAACATGCTCGTTCGGGTAGATATGCTCGTCCATGAATCTGAGCAGACGAGCCTGCAGGTCCTTGGTGCGCGGGGAATAATCAAAATCCATTAGGTTCTCCAGGAATAGAAGCTGTTCAGGCCAATTGTGCAAAATGCCATGCCATCTCTGCCATGGGCCGGGCCCCGGCAGCAGATTTTTGGGCCTGCGCACTGGCTGCGGTACCGCTTTCGATGCGTTTGGCAATGCCCTGCAAAATGCCGGCGATTCTGAACATGTTGTAGGCCAAGTAGAAGTTCCAATCCGCCTTCAAACTGTCCGGCGTTGTAAGTTGGGTGCGGTCACAGTACAGACGGATGTATTCAGCCTCGTTGGGTATGCCCAGGGCTTTCAGATCGAGTCCGCCAATGCCACGAAAGGCGCCCGGTTGGATGTGCCAGGCCATGCAGTGGTAGGCGAAGTCAGCCAGCGGATGCCCAAGGGTGGAGAGCTCCCAATCCAGCACAGCCATGATACGCGGCTGATCGGGGTGAAACATCAGGTTATCCATGCGGTAGTCGCCGTGCACGATACTGACCAGGCTCTCGTCGCGTGCACTGGCCGGAATGTTGGCGGGCAGCCAGATCATCAACTTTTCCATTTCAGCGATTGGCTGGGACCAGGGGCCGGCTCCATCGGCCGAGGCCATGTATTGTTTGCTCCAGCGGCTGATCTGGCGCTCCAGGTAGTTGCCAGGCTTGCCAAAACTGCCGAGCCCCTGTTCCATGAAATTCACACGGTGCAGTGCAGCAATGACACGGTTCATTTCACCATAGATGGCCCGACGCTGTTGCGGGTTCAGGTCTGGCAGGGACTGGTCCCACAAGACGCGACCCGGCATGTACTCCATTACATAAAAGGCCCGTCCAATGACGGACTCGTCTTCACACAGGCAGAACATCTGCGGCACCGGCACATCGGTGCCATGGAGGGCATGCATGACGGCGTACTCACGCTCAATCGCATGGGCCGAGGGAAGCAGCTTGGCAACCGGACCGGGCTTGGCGCGCATTACATAGCTTTGGGAGGGCGTTGTCAGTTTGAAGGTCGGATTGGATTGGCCGCCCTTGAACGCTTGCACCTTGAGGGGACCCCTGAAGTCAGGCAACCTGGGCTGCAGCCACGCCTGCAGAGCATCCAGGTCAAAGGTATGCGCAGCAGCAACCTCACGGGTACCGATGTAGTCGTCAAAGCTGGTCATGGAGATCAGGAAGCGCTGGTAAGAGGAGGTTGGCGGAAGATATCAGAGACGAGGTAAGGCTGATGAAAAGTCAGCGCTGAAGGGTCAGACACTTATTCATAGCTTGGGGTTTTTTTGGCCAGGAATGCGGCGATGCCAATGCCAGCATTGACATGATGCAAATTACGCACGAAATGATCACGCTCCAGCGCCAATTGCTGATTCAGCGAATGGCCGCTGGCCTCATTGACCAACTCTTTGATACTGGCCAAGGCGTTCGGGGCCTGGCGATTGAGTTGTTCGGCCATTTGGAGCGCTTCGCTGAGTGCGTTTGCGGGCGCGGCGAGTCGATTGATCAGGCCTAGTGCATGCAATCTTTCGCTACCCACTTTTTGGCCACAGAGCAGCAATTCATTGACCAGTTGTCTGGGCAGTGAGCGGCTCAGGTTCCAGCTGGCGCCGCCATCGGGCGAAAGGGCCACATTGCTGTAAGCCATGACAAACACTGCATTGCTGGCCGCAACAATCAGATCGCAGGCGATGGCCAGCGAGAAACCGGCACCAGCGGCAGCACCTTCGACCGAGGCGATGACCGGTTTGGGAAAGGTTCGGATGGCTTCGATCCAGTTGTTCAGCCCCTCAATGCTTTCAGCCTGTACCTGGGGGGGCTGTTCGCGGTTGGACTGAAGGCGGCGCAAGTTGCCGCCAGCGCAGAACATGGCCCCTTCACCGGTCAGCACGACCGAGCGAATTTCAGGATTGCTTTCGGCTGCGCCAAGTGCTTCCACCCCAGCAGCGTAGATGTTGGGACTCAGGGCATTGCGCTGCTCCGGGTTGGAGATCGACAGCACCATGGTGCGGCCCTCGAAGGTGCTTTTGAGTTCTCCACTCATGTGATCGACTCCTCCTCATGCAGCAGGGATAGCCCGATGGCGCCTCGTCGTCGTAACCAGGGGCTGGGACGGTAGCGAGGATCGCCATAGACGGTCTGCAGGTTGAAGAGGACCTCCAGGATATTGCTCGGACCATAGCGGTCACCCATGGTCAAGGGGCCAAGCGGGTAGCCCAGGCCCAGGGTCACGGCAATTTCCAGGTCTTTGGGGGTACAGATCCGCTGCTGGCAAATATCTGAGGCGATATTGACAATGCTGGCGACCACGCGCTGGGTGACAAAGCCGCCGCTATCGCGAATGACACTGACGGGTTTGCCGTCCCGGGCAAACAATGCCTGAGCCGCCTCGCGCATATCAGATCGGGTCGCAGGATTGGTCGCCAACACCCGGCGTTTGGTGGCGCTGTCCTCAATCAGCAGGTCAATACCCACGGTGCGCGCAGGATCGAGTCGCTCAACCACGGCGACGGTGGTGATATCAAAACCCAAGGGCGCGACCAGGGTCAAGGCTTGCGCCGATGGGGATTGGCCGGTTTCAATCTTGGCGCCCAGGTCCTTGAGCAACTGAAGTAATTCAGCACGTCGGGCCGCTCGGGGCGAAACCCAGACGGGGGGCATGTTATCCACCTGGGGTGCTTGGGGTTCGGGTGCTATCTGGGCCACGCCGTTGTCGTACTGGTAAAAGCCCTGGCCGGTTTTACGACCCAAAATACCGCCAGCCAGTCTTTGTGCCGTGATCACACTGGGTCGATAACGCGCTTCCTCATAGTACTGGTGATAAATCGATTCCATGACCGGATGCGACACATCCAGCGCAGTTAAATCCAACAGCTCAAAGGGGCCAAGCCTGAAGCCCACCTGATCGCGCAGTATCCGGTCCACGGTGGCAAAGTCACTGACACCTTCACTGATGATGCGCAGCGCTTCGGTGCCATAGGCACGTCCCGCATGGTTGACGATAAAGCCCGGTGTGTCCTGGGCATTCACCGGGGTGTGCCCCATCTGGCGGGCATACGCCGACAAGGCGGCACAGACGCTTGCATCAGTTTTCAAACCGGCAATCACTTCCACCACCTTCATCAGCGGCACCGGATTGAAGAAATGAAATCCAGCCAGTCGTTGCGGCCGCTTGAGTTTGGCAGCCAAGGCAGTGATGGACAGTGAGGACGTATTGCTGGCCAGCACGGCGTCTGGTGCCAGAAGATCTTCCAGTTGAGCCAACAGGGCGGTCTTGATGTCCAGTCTTTCAACAATCGCTTCCACCACCAGATCACAGGACGCCAGCTCCTGCAGCTGATGGGCAGGCTTGAGTCGTTGCTTGCAGTCAAGTACTGCATCACTTGCCATGCGACCTTTTTGCTGCAACTTGTCCCACTGGGTGTAGATGTTGTCGATGGCGCTCGTAACGACATCCGTCTGGTTATCAAACAGGAAAACCTGACTGCCGGATTGAGCGGCGATTTGGGCGATGCCACGCCCCATGGCGCCGGCGCCGATAACCGAGACAGAGGAAAAGATAGGTTTCATGATCTAGATTATCCACCTCTGCCAAATCGGCTTGCTAAAGTATGTTCATCGCTGTCTGGGCCCAAGACTTCTCTGCTAAGGTTCATCAGGCCTACCGAAATCAGCCAATTTTCAGCAAAGACCGAACCAGTCAATCAATGTTGTCCCCTATTAGCTCGAGACAGTGTTCCTGGTTTTCATCCTTCAGGTTTTGTCTGCTGGCTGTGTCGCTGGTCATGGGGGTTGATTCAGCCAATGCCCTGAGCCTAGGACGTCTGCGCGGGGTGGCACTGCTGGGCCAGCCCATGGACCTCACCATTCAGGTTCAGACCGATGCGGGTGAGAACCCATCGGCTTTGTGCTTTGAGGCTGAAATCTTTCATGGTGATGTGCGTCAGGAAAGCAGTCGAGTTCGTGTCACTCCTGCAGGCGAGATGATCTCGGGGGGACTGCCAGTAAGGATTCAATCGGCGGCCCTGGTTGATGAACCGGTCGTCACTGTCTATCTGCGTGAAACCTGCGCTGCCAAAGTCTCACGACGGTTTGTTTTGCTGTCGGAAATCCCGCCGGACGCACTGGCGCCTACCGTACCCCTGGTGATTGCCCAGCCGAGCGCGTCACCAGCCACAACGAGCGCGAGTCCTGTTCAAAGTGGCACCCGTGAAGTTCAAGTGCCCCGGGTTGAAAGCAGGCCTGTCGAACCTGCTGTCCCGGCCCAGTCGGTCCAGCTGCCACCTGCCAAGCCCAGGCCACCGGTAGTCAAAGCCAGTAGCAAGGAACCTGGGGAAAAAAAGACGACAACTGAAACCACCAAGCCGGCGGTGGTGGCCCAGCCCAGCAAGAAGCCATCGCCCAAGCCCAGTTTGAAGCTTGACCCGGTTGATACCTTGCGCGAGCGGGTGATGCAACTGGAGGCCGCGGCCGAGCAGGCGGCCAAATCTGCCCCGACTGAGGATGACCAGCGTCTGAAAAAGATGGAGCAGGAACTTCAGTCTTTGCTCAGCGTGAGCAAAAAAAATGAGCGTAACCTGGCTGAATTGCGGGATCGCCTGCGTCAGGCGGAATCCGAAAAATACGACAACCCATTGGTTTATGCGCTGCTTGCCTGCTTACTGGTGGCCTTGGCCAGTTTGGCCCTTCTATGGCTGCGCCAACGCAAGTCAGATGCCCTGAAGCAGTGGTGGCATGCTTCCAACCCAGCCTCTGCGTCTCAATCGGTACAGGAAGACAAGGTCCCCACTGCTGCGCGTGAAAAGGTTTTTCCGACTCCCAGAAGGCCCGCAGTGATGGCTGATGCTGGGGCTTCAACAGCAACGGCCGCAGCAGCAACGTTAGCAGCGGCATCGGTAGCAGCAGGTGGCGCTGCATCGGCCGCGCCCACACCGCCCAGTGCAAGCCAATCTAGAAAAGAAGCTGATATGACCATCAGCCAGGATTCTTTGAAGCCAGACGAGCAAGCGCTCAAACCCTCGGCGGATGAGTTTGTGTTGCCGGACGTTGATCTTGAGGATTTGTTGGATGGCAGGACGGACAACGGAAGGGGCGGCAGGCCGGACAAGGGAAGGGATGAAAGAACGAATGGGGTAAGGGATGACAGACGGGGGGCTCCAGTCAATCCGTTGGGCAAACTGGAGAATGATGATTCACCGGTACTGGTTGACCTCGATTTCATTGAGATGCCGCAAGGGACGGATAGAGCGGATCAGGCTACCCGTCAGGATGAGTTGTCAGCTGACACCCAACCTGATGCTGCTTTGCAGTTTCCAGACCCAAAAACATCTGCACCAGAATTGGCTGCGGCAGCATCAGGTGATCAGGAAGCCCCCATCCTGATCGATTTTCCACCGGCCGGTGAGGTCAACATCGATATTTCCCATCTCAGTCTGACGCCAACTGATGAGTCCCTGCAGGACAATTCGTCTGTGCAAAACAGTACGCCCCAGGCCCCCATGTTGGATTTTGAGCTTCCCGGCCTGGAAAAGAAGAGCCCAGACAAAAAGGACTAGTCAGCCTTTGGCTTGGGTCGAATGAACAGGGCGCAGGCTGTATGCAGTAGGCCCTGCTGTATTACCGCCTCACCTGCAGCGCACCCGGATTTACGATGTTGCTGGGCGTTCCCTTGATGAAGTTCACCACGTTGTCAAAGGCTGTTCCAAGATACTGCTCATAATTTTCCTGTTCGACATAGCCGATGTGCGGAGTGCAGATGCAGTTTTCCAATCGCAGCAGGGCATGCCCTTGCAAGATCGGCTCACTTTCAAACACATCCACCGCCGCCATGCCAGGCCGGCCCCGGTTGAGAGCGCCGATCAGGGCTTCGGGCTCGATCAGTTCGGCCCTTGAGGTATTGACAATCAGTGCGGTAGGCTTCATCCGGCCGAGGTCCTCGGAGGTGACTATGCCCTCGGTGGCTTCATTGAGGCGCAAGTGCAATGTCACGACATCGGCTTCGGCAAAAAAAGCATCTTTACTTTCAGCAGCAAGGTGGCCGTCAGCTACCGCTTTGGCGCGTGAGGCTTCACTTCCCCAGACACAAACCTCCATCCCAAAAGCCTTGCCATAGCCAGCAACCAGCTGGCCGATTTTTCCGTAACCCCAGATACCCATTTGCTTGCCATGCAGGACGGTGCCCAGGCAAAAATTGGTAGGCATGGAGGCTGATCTCAACCCTGACTGTTGCCAAGCGCCGTGTTTCAGGTTGCCGATGTATTGAGGAAGTCTGCGCATGGCAGACATGATCAGGGCCCAGGTCAGTTCGGCCGGGGCTATCGGTGAGCCAGCGCCTTCAGCCACCGCAATCCCGCGCTCCGAGCAGGCGGCCAGATCGATATGGCCGCTGACGCGACCGGTCTGGGAAATCATTTTCAGTTTTGGCAGCTTATTCACCAAGGCACGGTTGATCTGGGTGCGCTCCCTGATCAGGACAAGGATGTCGGCATCCTTGAGTCGGACCGAGAGTTGTCCCAGGCCTTTGACGGTGTTGGTGTACACCCTGGCGGAATAGGGCTCGAGTTTGGAAGCGCATTCAAGTTTGCGCACGACGTCCTGATAGTCGTCCAGAATCACTATGTTCATGCCGACATTGTGCCCTGCCAGAGGGTGTTTTTTTGTGCAGGGCTGTCGGGACCGCGCTAAAAAACCGCCGCCCAGCCGCTTACATCAGCATGGTGTTGCGAATCAGGCCCACTGCCAGCCCCTCGATTTCAAAAGGATCACCGGGTTCGACAATAATGGTCTGGTAGTCCGGATTCTCAGGGTGTAACTCGATCTGGTTTCTATTGCGTCGAAAACGCTTCACGGTGACTTCATCGCCGAGCCGGGCCACCACGATCTGACCGTTCTTGGCTTCCTTGGTCACCTGCACGGCAATCAAATCGCCATCCATGATGCCGGCATCACGCATCGACATGCCGCGCACTTTGAGCAGGTAGTCAGGTTTACGTTGAAAGAGGTTACTTTCCACATGGTAGGTCTGATCGACATGCTCTTGGGCGAGAATAGGCGAGCCCGCAGCGACCCGACCCACCAAAGGTAAGGCAAGCTGAGCCAGACTGGGCAAGGGCAGGGTAAGCTGCTTGATGCGGGATTCATTGAGCCAGCGCAGAACCTCGCTCTTGAGACGGATGCCGCGGGAGGTGCCGCTGACAAGGTCGATCACGCCTTTACGAGCCAGGGCTTGCAAGTGTTCCTCTGCCGCATTGGCAGATTTGAAGCCCATCTCCGAGGCGATTTCGGCGCGGGTTGGCGGTGCTCCGGTGCGGGCAATGGCACTTTGGATGAGGTCCAAAATCTGTTGCTGACGTGGCGTCAGTTTGACCGAGACTGAGGGCATGTCCATGGGGGCTCCTTGGAAAAAGCTGTTTGTATATCCAGTTACTGTATTTTTGACCAGTTTTTTAGGAATTGCAAGTGAAACCGGGAAAAATTGTTGTTTTGGGCACAGGTGGAACAATTGCGGGTATCGCCTCCAACCGTTATGACACCTCACGCTATGAGGCAGCGCAACATGGCATAGACCACCTGTTGTCCGGCTTGCCGGTGCAGGAGCTGACTGAACTTGAGATCATTTCAGAACAGGTGGCCCAGATCGACAGCAAGGACATGGACCATCAGGTCTGGCGCCAGCTGCTGGTGCGATGTCACCATTGGCTCAGCCAGCCCGATGTGGCGGGGTTGGTGATCACACACGGTACCGACACCATCGAGGAAACCGCCTATTTTCTTCATCGCACGCTTGCGGCCAGGGTCCCGGTGGTGCTGACATGTGCCATGCGGCCTGCCAATGCTCTGCTGGCCGATGGACCGCAAAATCTGGTGGATTCATTGGTTCTGGCCAGCCAACCACAGGTCAAGGGAGTGATGGTGCTGTGCGCAGGAACCCTCCACAGCGCCCTGGATGTGCAAAAAGCCCATGCCTGGCGACTTGACGCCTTCAGTTCAGGCGATGCTGGGCCCCTTGGGCATCTGGTGCATGGCCGGCTCCGTCAGGCCAGAGCCTGGCCCGAGCCGGATGCCCTGATTAATGAAGTTGCCCGGCAAGCTCTTTCTGAACCTATGCAATGGCCACGGGTTGAAATCGTCACCAGTCACGCAGGTGCCAATGGCGCGCTGGTTGATGCCCTGATGGCTTCACCGTCCACTGAGCCAGTGCGTGGGCTGGTGGTGGCGGGCACCGGGGGCGGCACGGTCCATCAAGCACTTCTGTCAGCCCTGCAACGGGCACAGGCGCAGGGCATCAGAGTGATTTACACCAGCCGAAGCTGCCGGGGCATGCCAACAAGTTCGCTGCGCGATCAGCGGGTGGTCTATGGTTTGTCACCAGCCAAGGCCAGGATTGCCCTGATGCTGGAACTGCTCTGTAATTTTGACCCGGTCGCTGAGTAGCTAAGGGCGCTCAGGAATTCAGAGCTGCCAAGGCGCGGGTCTTGATTTCCTCGACACTGCCAACACCGCTGATATTTCGAAATTTGGGTGCGTCCCCGGGGCTCTGCGCTTCCCATTGCTGGTAAAAATCGACCAAGGGCCGGGTTTCAGCGGTGTAAACATCCAGCCGTTTGCGCACAGTTTGCTCTTTGTCGTCATCACGCTGTATCAGAGGTTCACCCGTCAGGTCATCCCGGCCCGCTACCTTGGGCGGGTTGAACTTGATGTGGTAGGTCCGCCCGGACGCAGGGTGGGAGCGACGGCCGCTCATGCGCTCGATGATGACTTCCAGCGGAATATCAATTTTCAGCACATAGTCAATTTTCACACCGGCTGATTTCATGGCCTCAGCTTGTGGGATGGTGCGAGGAAATCCGTCGAAAAGAAAGCCGTTCGCACAGTCTGGCATCGCAATTCGATCCTTGACCAGCTGGATGATCAAGTGATCGCTGACCAGTCGGCCTTCTGCCATCACAGCCTTGGCCTGCTGACCCAGTGTTGTGTTTTCCTTGATGGCAGCACGCAGCATATCCCCAGTGGAAATCTGGGGGATGTTGTAGTGCTGGCAAATGAAATTTGCCTGCGTCCCTTTACCGGCACCGGGTGCGCCCAACAGAATCAGTCTCATGAAAAAGTTTGTTTCAGCTCAATCAGCCGTCGTCAGCCAAGGGACTTGTGCAGGCTTAAAACTGCCTGTCAGTGATAAAGCAAGTGCCCTTGGCGATCAGACCGTCATTACCAAAGCGGCGTATTGTCTCATGAGGCAAAAACCCGGCGGACCCGCTCCAAATCCTCAGGCGTATCCACACCCGGTCCGGGCGCCAGTTGTGTGACATGAACCAGGATCGGGTGTCCATGCCACATCGCGCGCAGCTGTTCCAGTGCCTCAGTTGTCTCCAGGGGGCTGGGTGGCAATTGCGGAAAGCGGCGCAAAAAACTCACCCGATAGCCATAAATGCCAATATGTCGCAGCGGGGAGGGCGAGGGCAGGGCGTGGGGCGCTTTGGCAAACCCGTCACGCCACCACGGAATGGGTGCCCGACTGAAGTAGAGGGCCCGATGGTTTGCGTCAAGCACAACCTTGACCACGTTGGGGTTCAAAAACTCCGCCAGCTCATGGATCGGGTGAGCGGCTGTGCTCATGTCAGCACTGGGATGCGCCATCAACAAATTTGCAACCTGGCTGACCAGCTCAGGATCCATCAGCGGCTCGTCCCCCTGGACATTGACGACCACTTCACCTTCGTCAAGTCCCAGCAGCGCGCAGGCCTCAGCCAGACGATCGCTCCCGCTGGGATGATCGGCTCGGGTGAGCACCGCATCAACCCCGTGCTGGCTGCAAGCCTGGATGATGCTGGCACTATCGGCAGCCACAACGATCCGGGATTTGGCGGGCAGGCCTTGTCGAATTCGTTGGGCCACCCGCACCACCATGGGCAGTCCGGCAATGTCGGCCAGAGGCTTGTTGGGCAGCCGGGTTGAGGCCAGCCGAGCAGGAATCAGGACGGTAAACGTCACAGACCCAGTTCCTCGTCACTCAGGGTGCGTGCCTCATTCTCCAGCATGATCGGGATGCCATCACGGACCGGATAGGCCAGGCGGGCACTGCGAGAAATCAGCTCCTGTTTGTCCTGGTCGTATTGCAGCGGCCCCTTGGTGACAGGGCAAACCAATAATTCAAGCAATCGGGTGTCCATAGATAGTTCAGGATGATAGCGTTGGTGTCACGATTCGGGCCAGCCGCTGATCCAGTTCCGTCAAGAAACCGGATTCCACCTCAACCTCCAGACCAACGGCCCAAGCCTGTTGATGAAATTCCCACAGTTTGACGGCGTCCTTCTCAGTGCAAAGCAGGGCATAGGGCTGATCAGTCGGTGCCTGCCAGCCGGAAAAATCAAAGTGATCGGGTAAAGCCAGTGTTTTTGACAGGGTCAGACCCAACTCACGCAGCATGTTGAAAAAGGATTGCGGGTTAGCGGTGCCGGCAATAGCCATCAATGGGGGCTGCCCTGCATCCATAAAATCAGCCAGCTTCTTTAGGGTGCCATCGCCCCGTCGGGCAAGGGGTTGCAGGCGTCGCTCAATCTTGAAGCCACCCAGATTGCGCACGCTGTCAGGCCGTAGAACCCAGTCCACCTGACGTGGCCAAGGCTCTCGCAGGGGGCCGGCTGGAAGCAAAAGACCATTGCCCAGTCCACGGCCATCAAAGACGCAAATCTCCAGGTCACGTTTCAGGGCGAGGTGTTGAAGTCCGTCATCACAAATCAGCACATTGGTCTGCGGGTGGTGTTGCAGCAAGGCTTTCGCGGCCTCAATGCGTCGTGGGGCCACAAATACAGGCAGTTCAAGCGTGCGCGCCAGCAGCACTGGCTCATCACCCAGCTCCTGGGCGCTGCTGGCGGCCATCACCTCATGGCAGCCCTCGGAGCTGCGACCATAACCGCGCGAAATCACACCGGGGTGCCAACCCTGTTGCTGCAGGTGCCTTGCCAGGCAAGCCACCAAGGGGGTCTTGCCTGCGCCACCTACCACCACATTACCAACCACAATGACTGGCACATGAACGCCTACACTGCGAAGCATGCCGAACTGGTAAAGCCATAGGCGTAGCTTGAGCAGCAGCCACATCAACCAGGACAAAGGTCGTAACAGTACGCTGAGCCAGCCTCTGTGTTGCCAGGATGAAAGCAACACCCTTTGCCAGGCTGGCTGATTCAGTGGGTTCATGACTCAGGGCCTAGCAGCCCGGCTCGATGACTGGGTAGCAAAGGTGATACGAGAGAGCCCGGCTCGACGGGCCGCTTCCATGACGGTGACAACTGCCTGATGACGGGCCGCAGCATCGGCACTGATGATCACCACTGCATCCGGGTTGCCCTTGGAGGCACTGGCCAGGGCGTTGACCAATGCTTCACGCCCTGCTGCTGAGAGCGGCTTTTTGCTGACGGTGTACTCGCCCTGATTGCTGATGGTCACCACGATTTCATTGGGCAGGTCGCGGTGTTTTTCGGTGTCAGCAACTGGCAGGCGCAATTGGATTTCTGTGAATTTGCTGTAGGTGGTGGTTAGCATCAAAAAGATCAGGATCACCAGCAGCACATCGATGAACGCAATCAGGTTGATCTCGGGTTCATCCCGCACATTACCTCGAGAACGAAAATTCATGGCGCTAAACTTTGCGTGGCAAGGAAGCCAGATGGCGGGCGAGTCGGTCGGCGGCCAATTCAAGCGTCAGGAGATAGGCGTCAACCCGGGCCCGAAAATAGCGCCAGAAAATCAGCGAGGGGATGGCAATGATCAGGCCAAATGCTGTGTTGTACAGGGCAATCGAAATGCCGTGCGCCAGTTGCACCGGGTTGCTGCCGCTTGGGGCCTGGGCGCCGAAAATTTCAATCATGCCAACCACGGTGCCAAACAGACCCAGCAGGGGCGCCGAGGACGCGATCGTGGCCAAGGCGCTGAGGTAGCGTTCCAGCCGGTGCGCAACGATGCGGCCACTGCCCTCCATCTGTGCGCGCAGGTCGGCTTCGCTGCAGTTGGGGTTGATCTGCACCGCCCGAAAGCCGCTGGCCAACACCTCACCCAAGGCCGAGTTCATTTCAAGTTGGGTGATGACATCACTGGAAGGGATGCCGGTGCGCGAAACCCCAAGGACCTCGTTGAGCAATTTTGGCGGGACGACCTTGCTGGATTTCAGGCTGAAAAAACGCTCGAAGATGAGCGCCAGTGCAAGCACCGAGCATGCAATCAGGGGCCAAATTGGCCAGCCTGCGGCTTGTATGATGGACAGCAAGTTTTGTCTCCGGGCGATAGATTTGCAATTTATTATGGCTTACTGGACTTTCTGCTCACTTTTAGGCGCCCATTGGGTCCGGAAAAATTGGTTTTTGGAAATTCACAATGTCTGTGAATAACTTTGTGGAAAAGCTAGCTTGACCGGGTCGGAAATCCTCATGAAATCAGGCTTTCAACAAATCGATGAATTAAGAGGCAGTAAATTTTTATTTAAAATCAATAACTTGCAACGAGAATCCTTGATTTGCCAAAGAATTGCAGCAAATCGGCTTGGGTGGCTGCTTCGTTGCACAACTCGATCTTCCAAAAATTAAAAAAGCGCGGCAAGCCGCATAGCTACTGATGTCTGATCCTGAAACCCGCGCCAATCCTGGGCTTGTCTGGCAGGTCAGCGCGCTATGCCGCGCAATTGCTGACCTTGTGGATGCCCGGCTCAATCCTGTCGAGGTCCGCGGCGAAATTTCCGGGTTTTCTCGCGCAGGCAGCGGGCATTGCTATTTCAACTTGAAAGACGAAGCCGGACAAATCCGCTGCGCCATGTTTCGCCGCGCCTCGAGCCTGCTGGATTTCAACCCCAGTGATGGTGAATTGGTGCAGGTGCGGGGCAAGCTGGGTGTTTATCAGCCCAGGGGTGATCTGCAGCTTATTGTTGAATCCATGCAACGGGCCGGTCAGGGCGCGCTGTTTGAGCAATTCGTCAAGCTCAAGGCGCGATTGGAGGCAGAAGGGTTGTTTGAGCAGAGCCGTAAAAGGGCGTTGCCTACGATGCCCCGGGGAATTGGCCTGGTGACCTCGTTGAGCGCAGCGGCGCTGCATGATGTGGTCACTACACTGTCTCGAAGAGTGCCCCATATCCCGGTGATTGTTTCACCGGCTACCGTTCAGGGCGCCAGTGCACCTCAGGAATTGATAGGGGCACTCGACCGCTTGTATCAGTTGGCCACCGATTCCAAGGCAAGGGTTCCTGTCGATCTCATCCTGCTGGTGCGTGGCGGAGGTTCCCTGGAAGACTTATGGGCTTTCAACGATGAGTCCTTGGCCCGAACCGTGGCCCGAAGTCCGGTACCCGTGGTGTGTGGCGTGGGGCACGAAACTGATTTCACCATCTCTGATTTTGTGGCCGACGTTCGGGCTCCAACCCCGACTGCAGCTGCCGAACTGGCCGCTGTGGCGAGGAGCGAGAGACTTGCTGAAATCGAGCTCTTGTGGGGCCTGTTGCAAGCCGCCCTGTCCAAACACATTGACACCCTCGGGCAACGGCTGGATTTGGCGGTCAATCGTCTGGGCCGGCCTTCAGAGCAGATCGGGCGCTTGCGACTGGTACTCGCCCGTCAGATGCAACAGTTACGCCTGGCGGCCTCCAGTGCCGCGCAGCAACGTCGACGGGCCGCTGAGGGACTTGCGGCCACTTGGCCAGACAAGTGGGGTCGAGAGTTCGAAAGAAACCGTCAGCGGCTGGATCGAGCTGCCTTGCGCCTGCAGTTGCTCGATCCCGCCTTGGTGCTGCAAAGGGGCTATGCCTGGGTGAACGATACAGGCGGCAGGGTTGTTAAAAATGCAGCCGACCTGGTGCACGGCCAAGCCTTGCGTGTTCATCTGGCGCAGGGCGAAATTGATGTCAAGGTCAGCAGTGGCAAAGAAAAAGGCCGCTAAAAAGCGGCCCAATCATCAGGCTTGGAATGGCTCAGAGGCCGCCGTTTTGCTGAGCTACCATGCAATAGAGCATGGGAATTGATAGCAGCGTGTTCACGCGGGATGTCAGCATGGCCACGCGGGCAGCCTTGGCCTTTGCATCAGCCTCAACAGTCACGATGCCAAGGGCCTTTTTCTGGTTCGGCCAAATGATGAACCAGACATTGAAGGCCATGACCAGAGCCAGCCACATCCCTATGCCGATGGCCTGGTAACCGACAACCAGTGACAGGGCAGGCACGATGTAGCCGTTGTGCGAGGCCAGAAACAGGCCCGTCACCACGGTGGCCAGGGCAGCCCATCTGAACCAGAACAAGGCTGTGGGTGCAATGACTTTGCCAATCGCGGGCTTTTGTTCGTCCGGGATCTTGGGCATGGAGGGAATCTGCACAAAGTTGAAGTACCACAGCAGACCAATCCACATCACGCCTGAAGCCACATGCAACCAACGCATGATCAGGGAAGGATTGCTAAAACCGCCGCCTCCGAAGGCAAGCAGCAACAGCACCAGCAGAACTACGCCGGCAGCAACAGTACGACCAAGAGATTGAAGAATAGCGCTCACGGTTGACTCCTATTTGTAAAAACAGTCTGCGATTATGCCGTACCCGATCCCAGCGCGTAATTCCAAAACTTGCCTCCTGTCCCTAGGCTGAACCGATCCAGCCAACTTCAGGTCTCAGGTCATATATCTTTTATAAGATTAATCACAAAAGCATGATTATTTTTGTCTTTTTTCCATAATATAAAAATTAAATGGTGTAAACCGGGTTTTAGTGAAATCAAAAAAAGGAAAATCCGGGTCTGTCATTTATCCCTTTGTTAGGCATGTCGGTTTCTCGATCTGACTTGTGCTGAGGTTTTAAAGCAACTGCGCAACTGTTATTGGAGTTATTGAATGAGCGCGTCTCAATCCACCATCATTTACACCCTGACGGACGAAGCGCCGCTGTTGGCGACGGCTTCTTTCTTGCCGATCATCCAGGCCTTTGCCAAACCTGCCGGCATCCAGATCGAAACCAGCGACATCTCGGTGGCGGGGCGAATCCTCGGTCAGTTTCCCGAATACCTGACCCCCGAGCAGCGTGTGCCGGACAACCTGGCTGAACTCGGACGCATGACCCTGCTGCCGGACACCAACATCATCAAATTACCCAATATTTCTGCACCGGTCTCGCAATTGGTGGCCTGTATCAAGGAGCTGCAGGCCAAAGGCTATGCCATTCCGGACTACCCGGACCAGCCCAAGAATGACAAGGACAAGGAAATCCAGGCCCGCTACACCCGTTGCACGGGCAGCGCGGTCAACCCCGTCTTGCGCGAGGGCAACTCTGACCGCCGTGCGCCCAAGGCAGTGAAAGAATTTGCCCGCAAGAACCCACATTCGATGGCCGCCTGGAGTCAGGCCAGCCGTACCCATGTGTCGCACATGACCCACGGTGACTTCTACCATGGCGAAAAGTCGATGACCCTGGACAAGGCCCGTGATGTGAAGATGGAGTTGATCACCAATTCGGGCAAGACGATTGTGCTCAAAGCCAAGGTGGCCCTGCTGGATCGGGAGGTGATTGACAGCATGTTCATGAGCAAGAAGGCCCTGCTGGCATTCTTCGAAAGAGAAATTGAAGACGCCCGCAAGGCTGGCGTTCTGTTCTCCTTGCATGTGAAGGCCACCATGATGAAGGTGTCGCACCCGATCGTGTTTGGCCACTGTGTCAGAACCTACTACAAAGAGGCATTTGCCAAGCATGCCCAGGTGTTTGCTGAACTGGGTGTCAATGTGAACAACGGCATGGTCGATCTTTACTCCAAGATTTCTGCCCTGCCGCAGTCCAAGCAGGATGAAATCAAGCGTGACCTGCAGGCATGTCATGACAAGGGGCCTGAGCTGGCCATGGTGGACTCCACCAAAGGCATTACCAACTTCCATTCGCCCAACGATGTGATTGTGGACGCCTCCATGCCGGCCATGATCCGGGCTGGCGGCAAGATGTACGGTGTGGATGGACAACTCAAGGAGGTCAAGGCGGCCATTCCTGAATCCACCTTCGCCCGCATCTACCAGGAAGTCATCAATTTCTGCAAATGGCACGGCGCCTTTGATCCTCGCTCCATGGGCACCGTCCCCAATGTGGGGCTGATGGCGCAGCAGGCCGAGGAATATGGCTCGCATGACAAGACATTTGAAATTCCTGAAGACGGGGTTGCCAACATCACCGATCTCGCCACCGGCGAAGTGCTGCTGAGTCAGAACGTCGAGGCCGGCGATATCTGGCGTATGTGCCAGGTGAAGGACGCCCCGATTCGCGACTGGGTCAAGCTGGCAGTCAACCGCGCCCGCAACTCCGGCATGCCGGTGGTGTTCTGGCTGGATCCCTACCGCCCGCACGAGGCACAGCTGATCGCCAAGGTAAAAACCTACCTGAAGGAGCACGACACGGCAGGGCTGGATATCCAGATCATGTCGCAGGTACGCGCCATGCGCTACACCCTGGAGCGGGTCGTGCGCGGTCTTGACACCATCTCGGCCACCGGCAACATCCTGCGCGACTACCTGACCGACCTTTTTCCCATCATGGAGCTCGGTACCAGTGCCAAGATGCTGTCCATTGTGCCGCTGATGGCGGGTGGCGGGCTGTACGAAACCGGCGCCGGTGGCTCAGCCCCCAAGCATGTGCAGCAGCTGGTGGAAGAAAATCACTTGCGCTGGGATTCCCTGGGCGAATTCATGGCGCTGGCCGTTTCCATTGAAGACCTGGGTATCAAAAACGGCAACAGCAAGGCCAAGATCCTGGCCAAGGCGCTGGATGCCGCCACCGGCAAACTGCTGGACAACAACAAAGGGCCATCACCCAAGACCGGTCAACTCGACAACCGTGGCAGCCAGTTCTACCTGTCCCTGTATTGGGCACAGGAATTGGCTTCGCAGTCAGAGGACAAAGCACTGGCCAGCAAATTTGCGCCTTTGGCCCAGCAATTGGCCCAGAGCGAGCAAAAAATTGTCAAGGAGTTGCAGGATATTCAAGGTCGTGCGGTTGACATTGGTGGCTATTACAAGCCCGACACTGCCAAGCTTGACGCCATCATGCGACCCAGTGCCAGCTTCAACGCGGCCATTGCCAGTCTGAACGCCTGATCTGAAACGGGTGCAGGGCTTGTCCTCCTGCCCCCTTTGCTGCGCCGCCACGACAACTGGTCGTGGCCGTCGCCTGGCTGGTCCACTCCTCCTTGACAGAGGATTAATTTCGTCGTTCGAACACGCCACCGCTGAGTTTGAAACCCGCCTTCAGGCCTCGCTTGGCAAACCAGCCCTGGTGCATTTCCAGAACATAGCGTACTGGTTTGATCGAACAATGCGACTCTGTGGTTTGAGGTTTCATATCTGCCAGGTTCACGATGGTTCCATCATCGGCAATAAATGCTGCTGTGAGTGGTAACAAGGTGTTTTTCATCCAGAAGCACTGAGGGGCGGCCTGCTCAAATACAAACAACATGCCCTCATGCTGTGGCATTTCCTTGCGAAACATCAGGCCCATCGCACGTTGCTCGGCAGTTTGAGCTACCTGGGCGTCAATTTGATAAAGGCCGGCGCCCAGCCGAGTGCGTGGCAGATTGGTCTGGGCCTGCTCCTGGGCCATCGCCCCAGCACAAGGGATAAAAAACAGGCCGACCAAATAGATCGCCCAACGAAAGCTCTGCCAGTGTCGCATGATGAGTTTTAGGTACGCTTGTGAAAATGCCCGCCAAAGCGGGCATTTTGCAGCAAAGCCTTTGACGGCCGGCAAAGCAGCGCCAGTCTATTTTTTGTCCTGCCCTTTGTGTTTTCCTCTGTTGTCATCTTGCCGCTTATCCTCAGATTTGCCCCTCTTTTTATCTGCCTTGTCCTTTCTTTCCTTCTTTTCCTTGCGTTCGGGTTTGCTGGCCGAAGCGGCGGGTACCGCAGGTGTCGCTGGGGTGGCAGCCTGGGCGGGCGCCGGCGCAGCAGCGGGGGTGGCAGGCTTTGCAGGTTCGGCCGGGGTAGCGGTTTGAGCAAGGACCGCACCCGAGATAAGACCTATTGCCAAAGATACAAAATATTTTTTCATGTCAATTCCCTTTCGTTTGGATTACCGGAGGATCCTGTGGGCGAATGCCGCAAAGGTTCAAGCGAAACGTCGAGCGTATGCTCGCAGTTGACCCCTGCAAACCAGGGTGTGGGTTAAGACATGATCAGGATCAACTTTTGGAGTAAAGGTCCCAAATCCTCCTTGCAGGTGCTGATGCGACAATGGGTTTGTTGGGTTTGTGTTGCTACCGCTCAGCATTGACGCAAGCTACTTGAAATCAGGGCTGCAGTCACCATTTGTGAATCACTGCAGGACCTAGTTCAGCAGGCGCAATCGATAAAATGGTGCATGGTTCAGAATAATTCTTCACCCCCGACCCGTCCCCCAATCCGCCAGCCCAAGACAGGTGATGGTGAGGGGGCGACCGTGCTTGAGCGCAGGGCGCAAAAAGTCAAGCCGCCTCAGATGTATCAAGTTGTGCTCCTGAATGACGATTACACCCCCATGGAGTTTGTGGTGATGGTGTTGCAGGAATACTTCAGCAAGGACCTTGAAACTGCGACGCAAATCATGCTCAAGGTTCATGTGGAGGGTCGGGGGGTCTGTGGGGTGTACTCCAAGGACGTAGCGACGACAAAAGTCGAGCAGGTTCTGGCAGCCGCTCACAAGGCGGGGCACCCGTTAAAGTGTGTTAGTGAACCCGCAACCTGAGGCCAAATGGTCCAAATGAACATAAATTTTGTTTATTTGTGGCAAGAGAGAGTAAATCGGATTAAAGTGGAATTGGATTAATGGCAAAGGAATTTTCATGATTGCCCAGGAACTGGAAGTCAGTCTGCACATGGCCTTCGTTGAGGCTAGACAGCAGCGTCACGAATTTATTACGGTCGAGCACCTTTTGCTGGCCTTGCTGGACAACCCCAGCGCGGCCGAAGTTTTGCGCGCCTGTGCGGTGAATATCGATGATTTGCGCAAGTCACTTTCCAACTTCATCAAAGACAACACGCCTCAAGTAGCGGGCACCGATGAGGTTGACACACAACCCACGCTGGGATTCCAGCGGGTGATTCAGCGCGCGATCATGCATGTTCAGTCCACCGGAAGCGGTAAAAAAGAGGTAACCGGCGCCAATGTGCTGGTTGCTATCTTTGGTGAGAAAGACTCCCATGCGGTTTATTACCTGCACCAGCAAGGCGTTACCCGCCTCGATGTGGTGAATTTCATCGCCCACGGCATCAAGAAAAGCGATCCGCCAGAGCCCACCAAATCCAGTGAGGGGCAGCCTGAGGGCGAGGAGGCCACCAGCGAGAAAGGCGAGAAGGCTTCCCCACTTGAGCAGTACACCCAGAATCTGAATCAACTGGCCAAGGACGGAAAAATCGATCCGCTGATCGGGCGCGAGTACGAGGTCGAGCGGGTCATTCAAATCCTGTGCCGTCGCCGCAAGAACAACCCCCTGTTGGTTGGTGAGGCTGGCGTGGGAAAGACGGCCATCGCCGAGGGCCTGGCTTGGCGCATCACCCAAAAAGATGTCCCTGAAATTCTTGCCGAAGCCAATGTCTATGCGCTTGACATGGGGGCCTTGTTGGCCGGCACCAAGTACCGGGGTGATTTCGAGCAACGGCTAAAGGGGGTCCTCAAATCACTGAAGGATCGCCCTAACGCCATTCTTTTCATCGATGAAATTCACACCTTGATTGGCGCAGGTGCTGCCTCAGGGGGCACCCTGGATGCCTCCAACCTGCTCAAGCCAGCACTGTCCAGTGGCCAGCTCAAGTGCATTGGCGCCACCACCTTCACTGAGTACCGCGGCATCTTCGAGAAAGATGCTGCCTTGTCGCGCCGCTTTCAGAAAGTGGATGTGGTCGAGCCAACCATTGAGCAGACCATCGACATTCTCAAGGGATTGAAGTCCCGTTTTGAAGAGCACCACAACGTCAAGTATGCCAATGCGGCGCTGCAGGCGGCTGCAGAGTTGAGCGCCAAATACATCAATGACCGTCATTTGCCCGATAAGGCCATCGATGTGATCGATGAGGCGGGTGCCGCTCAGAGAATTCTGCCGCCCTCCAAACGCAAAAAAACCATCAGCAAGTCCGAGGTCGAGGAAATCGTGGCCAAGATTGCCCGCATTCCCCCTGCCAACGTCTCGAACGATGACCGGGGCAAGTTGCAAAGCCTGGAGCGTGACCTCAAGAATGTCGTGTTCGGCCAGGACAAGGCTATCGAAATGCTGGCCTCAGCGGTAAAGATGGCCCGTTCTGGATTGGGCAAGAGTGACAAGCCGATCGGCTCCTTCCTCTTCAGCGGCCCGACCGGTGTTGGCAAGACCGAGGCGGCCAAGCAACTGGCCTACATCATGGGAATCGAGCTGATCCGCTTTGACATGTCCGAGTACATGGAGCGTCATGCAGTCAGTCGCCTGATAGGCGCGCCCCCTGGTTATGTCGGATTTGATCAGGGCGGACTGCTGACCGAGGCCGTCACCAAGAAACCGCATTCGGTTTTGTTGCTTGATGAAATCGAGAAAGCCCACCCGGACATCTTCAACGTGCTGCTACAGGTCATGGACCATGGCACCTTGACCGACAACAACGGACGCAAGGCCGATTTCCGCAATGTGATCATCATCATGACCACCAATGCCGGTGCGGAGACGATGAACAAATCCACCATCGGCTTTACCAACCCGCGTCAGGCTGGGGATGAGATGGCGGATATAAAGCGCCTGTTCACGCCCGAATTCCGAAACCGCCTGGATGCCATTGTCAGCTTCAAGCCCTTGGATGAGCAAATCATTCTTCGTGTGGTGGACAAATTCCTGCTGCAACTCGAGAGCCAGCTGGGGGAGAAAAAGGTGGATGTCACCTTCACCGACAAGTTGCGCAAGCACCTGGCCAAGAAGGGCTTTGATCCACTGATGGGCGCTCGTCCCATGCAGCGCCTGATACAGGACACCATCCGCCGGGCCTTGGCCGATGAATTGTTGTTCGGCCGCCTGACCGACGGAGGCCGCCTGACCGTCGATCTCGACGAGAGCGACGAAAACAAAACCGAGGTCCTGCTTGACATTCTCCCGCTGTCCAAGAAAGAGGGCAAGGCCAGGCCTGAAGAGGCCACCGCCGATTGATCCAGACGAACAGCTTTTAAACGCTCCAGAGAAAAGGCCGGCCTAGTGCTGGCATTTTCTTTTTTTCAGTTGCCAATACATGAAGATGGGAATCCTGTTGCGGCATATTTTCCCGGTATGAACCGCTGGGTTTTTTTATGATTGAAGCCATTCGACTTCTTGACAGATATCGCCTGACCCGATGGGCGTTGTTCGCACTGCTGGGTGGTCTGCTGGCTGGGTGCACCAGTGCCCCTGTCCAAACCTCTACGCCAGCTTCCGAGCCGACCACAGAGCTCAGCAAGCGCTTGCCCAGGATCGGCCTGGCCCTGGGGGGTGGTGCCGCGCGCGGGTTTGCCCACATCGGCGTCATCCAGGTGCTGGAAGAAGCCGGCATTCGTCCTGATCTGGTAACCGGAACGTCGGCGGGCAGCCTGGTGGCAGCTTTTTATGCCAGCGGCAAAAGCACGGCACAGCTGCAGCGACTGGCCGAATCCATGGACGAAGCCACCTTTGCTGATTGGACCCTGCCGCTTTTCAGCCGTGGACTGCTTCGTGGTGAGGCATTGGCCCGCTATGTGAGTCA